>JAYUPM010000420.1:0-3061 GCA_043760145.1 Spartobacteria bacterium | reverse complement strand
ATACTGCGACGCGTCGGCGTTTTTTTCGTAAAGACTCGTTCCCGTCAATCCCTCCAGGACAATGGCCCCCCGGGCTTTCAGCGGCAATTCCCCATCGGCCAGCGGCGGCTCCGCGACCTTTACCTTGGGCGTTGGGCGTGGAGTTGCGGTCTTCTTTTTGGGACGCGCGGCAACGGCGGAGCTCCCGAGAAGGCAGAGCACAACGAGAAACGAGAATGCGTTAAGGAATAATTTTCCCATCGATCATCATCCAGGCAATCGGGTGTGGGTGCGCGACGATTTCCTCATAAACATCGCCGACAGTATGGGAGCTTTGGAACGCGATCAAGTCGGCGAGTGCGTCCGGGACGATTTGGCCGAGTTGAGCGGAGTGTTGGAGGGCGCGGGCGGGATTGACGGTAACAGTGCGAAGGAGTTGTTCATGGCTCATCCACGGTTGAGATTCGCGCAGACGGCGCACTTCGCGCAGGAGGCTTAGGGAATCGGTGCTCGCAAGGCTGTCGGTGCCAACACAGAGGTTGAACCCGAGATCATGGAGCCGGCGAAAAGCGAAAGGCGAATGCCCGAAATAGTGATGGCTTCCCGGGCAATGCACGATATGCGGCCGCTGGTCCTCGCCGAGAGTGGCCAGGAGTTCAAAATCGGTTTCGGCCAGTTCATTCATGTGCGCCAGGAGCCAGCGACCGTTGATGGCGCCTTGATTCCAGAGATGCGCAAACGGGGTTTGGTATCCGCAATCGAGCATGGGCCGCTGGATCGCGTTCATGAATTCGTGGAGCGGTCCGGATGCGTGGCGGAACATCGCAAATTCTTCGCGCGACTCAGCCACGTGGGTTGTCAGCGGCATGCGCATCTTGGCGGCACATTCGTTGGCGAGTTCGTAGAGCGATGGAGAGGCAGTGTAAGGCGCATGGGGACTGAGGCCGCACCCCTCAAGCGTGTTGTCGTGGTGGGCGAAAAACGAGAGCGCGCCCGCCATCACGTCGTCCGTGGTGATTCGATGGCGGACATCGATCATTTCGTAGAACCACCATGTCCGGATGGGAGCCGGGGGCATGTGGGGCATGAGTTCGGGAAAAGATTCGATGTTGCACACGGTGGTCGTCCCCCAGCGCCGCAGTTCCTTGAAACCGTGAGCAATGGCATTGAGATAATCCTGGCTATCGAGGCTCCGCTTGAGGGCGTTAATGCGCTGAACCCAAGCTGTGAAGCTCTTTGGCGGCGAGATGGCATTGCGCATCATCGAATAATCGAGGTGGCAATGGGCATTGATAAGGCCCGGAAGCACGATGCTTTCCCCCAGATCGACGATCGATTCCCCGGACGGTGCCGCCAGTTCCTCGAATCTCCCGACGGCGCGAATCCGGCGGCCCTCGATCCAGATGGCGCCATTATCCAGCGGCGCCCCGTCCATGGTGACGATCGTGCGCGCTTTAACGATCATGCCGGGGGAGTCGAAGCTTTGACGATTTCGCGGGCCCTGGCCACGAGCAGGTTGCACGCTTCACCGCAGAGCATCGGCACGCAACGCCCGCTGGTGGCCAGTTGCGGGGCTTCAGGATCAAACTTTTCTTTTGGCAAACTGGTCACGGGATGCCCCGGCCCGATCGTCCAGAGTATGGTTTTCAAGCATCCGGTTTCGGACCGGCAGAATTCCCCAATCATTGCGTCGGCCTGGGAATCGGTGATTTTTTTTGTGACCGCATACATGCCGCTTTGGCGGGCCAAAGTTTCGCGCAATGGGATGGGATGGAACTCACCCGACTCGTGACTGAGCAAGGAGCCGAGCATGGCCGGATAAAAGCATTCCAGGGCGCGCTGGAGTTCGCTGAGGTCGGCCAGAAGAAGCTTCCATCCATGACGCAGATTGGGCGCTGTTTTCAATGGACGAAATATTCCATGATCATCGTAAGTGGCAAGGAGCCGGGCCTGAAGCGGATCGGAAAAAATCTCAAGGTTTTGCCCGGCCGTTTCCTGGTAATGGGTGAGGGCAAAACCCCCTGCATGGTGTCGGATCGCGACTTCGCCGATTTGATCGTGCCCGGCTTCGATCCAAGCGGCGAGCGCAGTGGGAAGATGGCGGCTCACGCGAGGATGGTTCTCTGATCGAACTCCGCCACTTGATCGAGGATCACCTCGGCAAAATGCGGCTCCGTCCCGATGGCGCTTGCGTAATAAAGCGTCCGTCCCCGGAGCCGGTGCGGATTATTGCGGAAGATCGTGCGCTGGCTTGCCGCCTCCGTGATCTCGGGTTCAATCCCGAGCAAGACCGGGATGTCCTGGTAACTGTGAAGCCCATCGGAGATGAAAAATGGGACAACCACCACGTTGGGGTGGGAAGCGATCTTGTCCCAGTGCGAGATCAGCGGTTCTTCTTCCATGTAAGCATTAATCACCTGCGCATAGATGCCGCGCCCGGCGATCAATTGGACCTCGCGTTTTGCGGCCGCGGCGGAGTTATCGTTCAAATCAGTGCCATGCCCGACGATGATGAGGGTTGTATTTTTGGGCGAAATTCCCGGGGCGACATCCGCGGCGCGACGCAGCAGGAGATCGGTCATGCGCGGGTGGCTGCCGGCCGGCTCACAATATTTAATCGTGCGCCCCTCGCGGACCGTTAGCGGCCCGGTGAGCTCGAGTTCGCGCGGGATCACGGTCCGGGTGAAATAACCTTCGCTGATAAAATTTGGGACAACGTAAATCTCTTCGCGGTCCACTAAGTAAAGCATTTGGCGCAGGCTCGGTTCTTCCTTCCAAAAAACGCAATGCACTTCTCCGAAAAGGCCCTGGCGGGTGATCGCATCGGCATGGGCGAGGGTTGGCGTGCTCGAGTCCGGGTTCATGGTCGAGCCGTGACCGACGATGACCAGGGCGCTATTGGGTTTGGGAAGCATGATAACGGATGCTTACTATCTGCGGGGCCGGGTCCGCGTCCAGCGGCGCGTGTGGTGAGCGGCAGCTTTCGTATCTGTTTAGCGCCTTCCGGGGTTTGTAGTTCCGGCTTCAGCCGGTCCGACTCTTTTTTGACGCGTTGAATGTTCTCATCATCCTCGTGTTTGCG
>JAYUPM010000419.1:0-3066 GCA_043760145.1 Spartobacteria bacterium | reverse complement strand
TCGTCCCTCGTCCTCGATTCCCCGTCCATTGTCGTTTTCGAGGACGAGGACGAGGGACGAGGACGAGGACGATAAACCCGCTTAAGTTCGCGCCATTCCATGCAGTCACCCCCGTCACCCCGTCCCGGAATAGCAGACCTGATTCACGCCACTCAAATCAGGTCGTCTTCACTCGCGTTTTTAACACTGCCCCCGGTTTGATACTCGGTCACCCGTGTTTCAAAGAAGTTCTTCTCTTTCTTTAAAAAAATCACCTCATCGAGCCAAAGAAACGGGTTGGTCCTCACCTTTGAGAGCAACGGCAATCCCAGCCCGGCGAGCCGCCGATCCGCATTGAAATCGACATACTCTAAAAACTCGGCCTGGCTCATTCCCACAGAATCTTCGGGCAAACAATCGCGCACGAATTCTTTCTCGAGGGCAACCCCTTCCTTCATGAATTCAACAAGCTCATTTCGGAATTCCTCTGTCCACAGGTCCGGATTTTCGTTGATGAGTTCCTCGAGAATGTAACGCCCCAACGCGATGTGGTTGGACTCATCGCGCAGTGTGTATTGGAACATCTGCCCGATCCCGGTCATCTTATTCTGGCGATGGATCGAAAGGATCATCGCGAACAACGCATAGAACTGCGTCCCTTCCATGACTTGGGTAATGCCAAAGAGCGCCTTCGCGAACTTCTGTTTGTTGACGGTCTGAGTCAGATCAAGTCCCCGTTTCAGTTCCGGCATCTGCCGGGTAATGAACTCGTTTTTTTTGCGGATACTCGGGATGTCCTGAAACTTGGCGGTCACCTCATCGATATCGATGTTGAGGCTGCCGATGATGTGAAGCAGCGAATCCATGTGGATCGATTCTTCGGCGATCTGGCGCAGGGACGCGTGTTTCAGTTCGGCCGCGGTCAGGTTGTCCTCAATGACGTGCAAAACCGAATCCCCGACAATCCCCTCGGCCGCAGAAAAGTAGCCGACGCCCATTTCAATGATCCAGCGTTCCTTGGGCGAGAGGGCATTGGAATTCCACTGGGTGCAATCCCTGGTCATGTCGATGACATCGGGCTCCCAATGGTTGGCTTTCATCTGTTTGTAGATGCGATACGCCTCGTGATATTTGAGCGGAAGCACGTTGAGCTCCGCGCTCTTGTGGCCGTTGATCACCATTTTGCCGGCAATCCGCGCCCTGGCCTTCTCTTTATCGAGCCGGAAAGTCTTATTTCCGAACGTATAAACCACATGGCTGCCTTCTTCCCGGGCGATAAATTCAGGTTCCGCAGGGTTTAAAGTCGAAGATTCGGAGCCGGCAGTGGTCATAGGAAGATTGGGATTGATCCGATCCACAATATCTTGTGGATTCTGGGAAAGACAGCCGCAACGCATAGTGGCTGGAGCCGGTTTTTGTCAAGGGATCCTCCCAATATTTCTCCCATTCCCTCGAACCGATAAAAAGAGCACAACTCTCCGCTTTGCAAGCCGCTTCACCCGCCACTAATCTCCCCGCCCCATGTCCAGCGAATACAAGGTTAAACTCGAGGTCTTTGAAGGTCCTCTCGACTTGCTTCTTTACCTTATCAAGAAGGACGAGGTGGACGTATACGACATCTCCATCGAGCGAATTACCCAGCAGTATTTGGCGTTCATGGACGCCTTCGAAATTCTCAATCTCGACGTGGCTGGCGAGTTCGTTGTGATGGCCGCCAATCTCATTTACATCAAGAGCCGGAGCCTGTTGCCGGTCCATGTCCAGCCGCCGGAAGAGGAGGTGGAGGAAGACGATCCGCGCTGGGAATTGGTGCGCCAGCTCGTCGAATATAAAAAATTCAAGGACGCCGCAGCCCACCTCGGCAGGCGGGAGGTGGAACAATCCAACATGTTCAGCCGGTTGCCGGAAGGAGAGCCGCAGATGGAGCGACCCTTGGGGGATGTCAGCGTCTTCGACCTGATCAACGCCTTCAACGGAATCCTCAAGCGGATCAACCATAAAGAGGATTTGCGGGAGATTTTTGAGGAGAACTTCACGGTCTCCGACAAGATCGACCTGATTATTAAATTGATGGCCTCGGGTGTGCCGTTGCGATTCACCGAGCTCTTTGCCGATGCGGCCACCCGGACCGAGATTGTGGTGACCTTCCTGGCCCTGCTCGAACTCATCCGGCTCAAACAGATCAAAGCCATCCAGGATGGTGCCTTTGGGGAAATCGAATTACGCGCAGTATGACATTAAAAAAAGTCATTGAGGCGCTCGTATTCGCGTCGCCCAAACCGATCTCCACCAAAGAAATCGTCGCGGCTTTGCGGGCCGCCGGCGAGCAGGCAGCCGACGAGTTCGAACGCGAGTTTGCCAAGGCCCGGGACGCCGATGTCCTCGCCGCGCTCGCGCTGATTCAGGAGGATTACGCCGCCACGGACCGGCCATTTCATTTAACAGAGCAAGTCAGCGGCTGGGCACTTGTCACGGATGTCTCAGCTTCGCCATGGGTTCGGCAACTTTATCCAGAAGCCAAACCGACCCGTCTCACCGGCCCCCAACTTGAGACACTCGCCATCGTCGCCTATCGTCAGCCCGTTACCCGCGCCGATATCGAAGCGGTCCGCGGCGTGGCTGTGGATGGTGTGATGCAGATTTTGCTCGATCGCACATTGGTCAAAATCGCGGGGCGCGCGGAGTTGCCGGGGCGTCCCCTGCTCTACCGGACCACGGAATATTTTCTCCAGCATTTCGGGCTTAAGAACACCGACGAATTGCCAAATTCCGGCGAACTGAAGCGGATCGCGCTTCCAACGGCCAAGGTGCTTGCTGAGGAAACAAGGCCTGCCCAGGAACCAGAACTGGCAGCGCCCACCGAGCCCACCGAGTCCACCGAGTCCACCGAGTCCACCGAGCCGACCGAGCCGACCGAGCCGACCGCGCCGAGCCAGACAGCGACGACGAGCACACGACGCGACGCGGAGCCCACGCAGCGAGCATACCGGTTCTCGTCGCGTTGGCGTGGGTCGATGCGCCACAACAGGGCCCGAATCCTCGTGTTTCCACGCCGCACGCCGACGGCCGAAGATTCGGGAAGGTGTG
>JAYUPM010000418.1:0-3070 GCA_043760145.1 Spartobacteria bacterium | reverse complement strand
CCGACACGGGGCCGCAGCGTTCGTTATTTTGGGCGTAAAACCATTTCATAATCAGCGGGTAAGGACGGTTGAGTGAACAGAGGTATCGCGGGTTGCCTCCTTCGGAAACTAATTCCCGCTTGGGGTCCGGCGATCTTAATGCTTTTTTAAACGCCCGTCGGCCTCACTTTCACAACCCCGCGCAGGTCGATTGACGGTTCTGCCAGCCATTTTTCATGCACGACAAACGCAGCTTAAATACCTTCGCCCAATCCATTGGTGCCCTTGGCGTCGTTTATGGGGATATCGGCACGAGCGTGCTCTATGCCTTCAAGGAATGCCTCACACACGGGCTCCACACCGACCGCGAGATCATCGGTGTCCTCTCACTGATCATCTGGACCCTCGTTATCCTGGTCGGGGTGAAATATCTCGGCACGATCATGAAGGCCGATAACCAGGGGGAAGGGGGGATTCTTGCCCTCCTTTCACTGACTTTTCCCGGGCGCGAAAAGCAGATCAAAGGCGGTGCGGTGGGGATGATAGCTGTGGGGATCGCGGGAGCTGCCCTCCTCTATGGGGATGGGGTGATCACGCCGGCGATTTCAGTGCTCTCGGCCGTGGAAGGACTGCTCCTTGCTACCGACAAGATCCGGCCCTTTATCATTCCGCTGACCCTCGGGATCCTCGCGGGTCTCTTTGCTGTGCAATCGAAGGGGACCGGCGCGATTGGCAAGTGGTTCGGCTGCGTCATGCTCTTTTGGTTTGGGGTGCTGGCCGTGCTCGGGATCATTCAGATTACAAAAAACCCAGCTGTCCTCCATGCGCTCAACCCGATTGAAGGACTCTATTACATTACCCGCCACGGGCTCGGGTCATTCGCGATCATGGGGAGCATCTTCCTTGTCGTGACCGGCGGCGAAGCGCTTTATGCCGACATGGGCCATTTTGGGCGCAAACCAATCGCCCGGGCATGGACATACCTGGTGTTTCCCGCGCTGGTGCTCAATTACCTCGGGCAGGGCGCCCTGGTGCTGGGCAATCACGGGGCGCGGGCAAATCCGTTTTTTAACATGGCGCCTGGTTGGGCGCTTTATCCGATGGTGGCGCTTGCGACGGCCGCGACGATCATCGCTTCCCAAGCGTTAATCTCCGGGGCGTTCTCGCTGACGATGCAGGGGATCCAGATGGGATACATCCCGCGGATGGAAATCCTCCATACCTCCAAGGATGAGCACGGCCAGATTTACATCCCGAAACTCAATATCCTGCTGGGGCTCGGGTGCGGGGCGTTGGTGATTGGATTTGGGAGCAGCTCGGCGCTCGCGCATGCGTATGGGATCGCAGTCACCCTCACGATGCTGGCCACGACCGCGATTTTCTATGTCGCAGCCCAACGGCTTTGGAACTGGAGTCCGCTTAGAGCCGGCCTTACCTGCCTGGTTTTTGGCTCGATTGAAGCCACGTTTTTCGCGGCTAATTCCCTCAAGATCCTTCATGGGGGCTGGTTCCCGCTCGTTGCCGGCGCGCTCCTTTTCATTCTCATGACGACGTGGAAGAAAGGGCGCTCGATGATCCAGCGCACCATTCCGGCCGGGATGCCGCTCGACGATTTCATTGCCTCCATCAGCATGGCAGGGACGCTTGATGAACAAAACAAACTCCATCGCAGCCAGGGGACCGCGGTGTTTCTAGCGGGCAATCCCGAGGGAACCCCGAGTGCGCTGCTGAAAAATATCAAGCACAACCAGATCCTCCATACGCGCAATATCCTGCTCACGATACTGACCGATCATAGCCGGCCCCATGTCCCGGCCAGTGAAAGGGTCAAGGTCACTGATCGGACGGAGGGTTTCCACCGGATCATTGCCCACTTCGGCTTTATGGAGAGCCCGAATATCAATGAGGTGATTCGCGCTGCTGCCGAGGCGGGGCTGGTGATTCACCGGGACCGGGCCACTTTTTTTGTCGGCAAAGAGCGGATCATCGCGACCGCCAAACCAGGGATGGCGTTGTGGCGGGAACACATCTTTGTGCTGCTAAGCAAACACGCGGAGAACGCGGCGGATTTCTTCCAGCTCCCCCCCGACCGTGTGTATGAGGTAAGCCAGGTCGTCGAAATTTAGGGGGCTTTTTTTACACCTTCTTAACAACTCTTCCCTTTGGCTGAAATAATCGCTTAACAATCCTCAGCCAGAGTCACCGCGACAACAAAC
This sequence comes from Spartobacteria bacterium, assembly GCA_043760145.1. GTDB lineage: Bacteria > Verrucomicrobiota > Verrucomicrobiia > Chthoniobacterales > Chthoniobacteraceae > CAIURC01. The sequence continues at coordinate 875 of JAYUPM010000418.1, read as the reverse complement.
CTCACCTCCATGAAAACCAATACCCTCATCATCACACTCGCCATGGCCCTCTCGGCCGCCACCGGATTCGCCGCAGAAGGCGACACCCGCCCCGCAAATCCCCCCGGACCACGCCCCGGCGGATCCGAAGGTCAGCAACGGCACCGACCCATGCCCCCGATTCTAGCGGCCCTCGATGCCAATGGAGATGGGACGCTCTCGACCGAAGAATTGAATAACGCGAGTGCCGCGCTCAAGAGCCTCGATAAAAATGGCGACGGACAGGTGACTGGCGAAGAATTCCGTGGGCCACAGCCTCAAGAGGGCAAGCCGGAAGGTGCCCGTCCAGAAGGCCGTCGTCCTGAAGGTGGCCGTCCTGAAGGCGAACACAAACCCGGCGCGGATCGTCCACAACGCGGACCTGAAGGCGGTCCGGTTTGCCCAAGCTGCGGATTTAAATTGCCGAAGCCGAACCATGCGGGACGTCCCGGTGGTCAAGAGCGCCCACATGGTGAGCGTCCGGGCAAAGACGCCCCAGCCGCCGCTCCCCGGTAAGACAGAATTGATGCGCCATTTGGCGCGCCATTTCCCGCGAGAGCGTTTTGTAGTGCGGCAGTCCTCTCCGCTTTCGGAGGGACTGCGGGGATGGAAGCCACGGATGAAGGAGATAAAGCGGTTTGATGTTCCCGGGTTCGGATCAGCGCGGTGAAAAAGCGGCGGAGGACCGCGCGCACTACAAAACCTGTCGGAGAATGGGCGCGCTATTTCCCGCGAGAGCGTTTTGTAGTGCGGCAGTGCTCTCTAAGCATTACCCACATCTTTTTGGAGCTGGAAGAGGGCAGACTTTGAGGCAACGTATGCACAAAGTATGTACTGGTACGATTGGATTTTAAGGT
>JAYUPM010000417.1:0-3071 GCA_043760145.1 Spartobacteria bacterium | reverse complement strand
CGAATTTCGAGAGATGTCCGCATAAGCAAAGCGCAGCCGGCTTGGAAGCCCGCGATACAGCAGGTTTGGAAACCCGCGCTACGCAGCAGACTCCAAGTCTGCAGGATACCCGCGTCCGAAGATGTGGGTAATGCTTAGAGTCCTCTGGCGCTTTCGGATTGGATTGCCGGTCGGTTGTCACGAATGCGGGAGGGGTGCTCGATAATTAGAACGCGCCGCTCCCATTACAGGTCAATCCGTTGCTAGTTTTGTGATCACCCGGGCCCGGACCGCTGCGCAGGAACTGTTGCAGGAAGATCGCGTGATTCGCTTGAACCGCGAGGAATCCCGCTGCGTGGTCGAGGCACTCATGAAATAAGTTCCATGCCTCGGAGCAAAGCCGAGACTTGCATGAATGCGTCGGTCTGGACCTGCTCCGGTGTCATCTCGCCGAGCGCAGCCGACTCTTCCAGAAACAGGCGCACCGTCCTCGGGCCAAAATCCTCAGCGTGGCGAAACTTGCCAGCGAGATGCGCGAAGCCCGTGCGGGCGACTTCATCGCCGAGCAATCTTGCGCACTCGACGGCGAGCGCCGTCGGACCACCGGCATAGTTGCGGGCCGAAAAGTAAATGTCGTAAGCGTCCTTCTTCTTGTCTCGACCGACGAGCGCGTAGCCCTTCATCACCAGCAGCGCCGGGATAGTCGCCACCAGCAGTTCAACTTCGTTGAGGCGGCCATCGGGCATCCTCCCTTCAAATTTCTTCGCCGTGTTTTGGGTCAGCGCGATTCCCCCTCCATCCGCACCCTGCACCCTCAAGCCGTCGATGAGTTTCTCCTCGTTCCGATCTCCCTTCGCGCCTCTCGGCATCAGCAGGTCCACGAGCACTCCCACCGCATCGCCCTCGTCCAGCTTCACCCAGCGGCGAAGCTGAAACGATTTCAATCCTTCTTTGCCGCGCTCGTAGCCTTTCTTTTCCAAAGCTTCGACCAGCGTCGCGTATTCGCCCTCGGCCAGCGTTTCGGGGTTCAAATCGAGGTCAATGTCCAGTGTGCCGATGTGCTGTGGACGCGCCTCACCCAGCAAAAGCCAGGGCACCGCGCCACCGACAATGACGAACTTCCCGCGCCACGCGCCCAGCACCTGCCCGATCTCGATGAGCACCGAGTAAGTCGCCTGGACATCGCGCTCGTGGTAATCGCGGGCCACGTCCGGTTTGCTCACGCTACCGCCTCCTTCCACGCTGGCAGCAGTTTTTCCCGCAACAAATGTTCTGCGGCTTCGCCACCGCGTTCACCGGCCACGCTCAAGTCCAGCCACGTTTGCACCAGTCCGCTAACCCAAATTCCCGGCGCGGCTTCCACCCGGCCGGAGAAGACATCGTCCTCCCGCGGTTCAAGGAGCACCACGTTCTCCCCGCGCGATACCGGTTGGAGTTGCAGATGTCGCTGCAGGATTTTCGCGCCTTGTTTGTCGGCGTAGAAAAACTGCGTCGCCTGCCGTGCATAGGGTGCAATCCAGCGCGCGGCGGAATAAGACGCCAGCACCGCGTGCGCTCCCTGGCCCGCTTCGCCGAGCGCGGCCCGCATGGCCCCATCCAGCGCCTCGCCGTGGAGCAGCGTGTAGGCGGTTTCACGCGACTGCAAACGCGGCTCGTAAGAACTCTGCCACGCCAGCGCCAATTCCGCCGGCTTGCTCAAGCGCAGCCCTGCTTCGCCCACGACCGCCCACTCGCGGTCGAGCAACAGCTTCCGCACATTGCTGACCTGCCCGAGACTCACGCCTGCTGCCTCCGCGAGTTCTGTGACCTTCCACGCCCGCAACGGTGGGGTCAGCATCACCCGCAACACCCGCCCAGCCTTGGCTGTGAACAACGACCTCAAATGCCGCTTCACCCGGAACGGATTGTCCGCCGCAAGCCGTTCGATGAATACCTGGTCAAAGGACAGCCGCACGTTCCCGGCCAGGTCGGCGTAGCCAATGCCCGCCTCAGTGCAAAGCCGAGCCGACTCCTCCGAGATGAAAGGTGCCAGCAGCACCCCGTAACGTGGCTGATCAGCCGGCAGTTGGGAGAGATCCCGCTCCAGTTGGAGAATCCCGGTCCGCACTTCGCGCGGTTGACCGAGTAGCTTGCATTCGATGACCAGGGTGCAAGACCGCGCGCCCGCGTTGATCTGCGCCAGCCAATCCGACTGCCCAGAGCCCGAGGGCGTGAGCCGCGCGTCCTGTTTCAGGGACTGCAGCTTCAGAAAAGGCACACGGTCGATCAACCCACGCAGCAAGGTCTCGAACTTTGGTTTGAGCTCGCGCTCTTTCAGATTAAAATAGGTTTTCACCATGTGTTGAAAGTGGTCATTTTATTGAAATTAGCAAGCAGATATTTCAGCAATTATTATTGTTTCAGCAACGGTTGAAATGCCTCTCTTTGGTGAAATTGCCTCGCCGGCTCTCCAGCTAAAGGCAAAACCGTCGGGAATTCTGCGCGCTCTGCGTCAAAGGGATTGTTCGGAGAGATTCTAAGAGAGCGAACTTAGCTTGTCTAACGACGGTCGATCTTACACGTCCTCGTGTTTGCGGGCGCCCTTGCCGCATAAATGCGGAACTACAAACTACAGATACGAACCCGGCGGCAGCGTCCATCACTCAAGCCTCCGCTGAATGCAGGCGGCGGAGCTGGGTGGCGGCGTCGGCGATCCATTGGTGGTCGGGCATGGCGTATGGGCGGAAGGTTTCGATCGAGCCGAGTTGCTCATTGTAAAAGAGCGCGCGATGGAGGCCGAGCGTGCTGGCCTGCGGGGTATCGATGAGGCTCGCGGAATCGTTGGCGCTCATCTGGAAGACGATGCGCATTTCGAATTCAGTGAGCGCCTTGCGATTCATCCAGCGGCTTACGTTGTTATAGCTGTCGATCGTCATCAGCAGATGGATCCCGTGGCTGCTCCCTTCGGTGATTACATCATTGAGTTGCAATGCCGGGTTCGGCGCGCCCCCGGAATCGCTGCTTGAGAACGAAAAATCATGTGCGGCCCTTCGAAGGCGTCAGTTCGGTCACCGTCACCGGCCGCGAGGTCGTGGTTTACCTGCGCAACGGTG
>JAYUPM010000416.1:0-3071 GCA_043760145.1 Spartobacteria bacterium | reverse complement strand
AAAGCGACGGGACGTCGCTGCCACGACTGCCAGCACCACCAAAAAGCGACGGGACGTCGCTGCCACGACATACGCATCCGACTTATGAAAAAACTGTTCGCTGAATTCCTCGGAACCTTCGCCCTCGTCTTCGCGGGCACCGGCGCGATCATCATCAATGCCAGCAGCGGCGGCACCATTGGCCACGCCGGGATTGCGCTCACCTTTGGCCTGATCGTCGTCGCCATGATTTACGCTTTCGGGGACGTGAGCGGCGCCCATTTCAATCCCGCTGTCACGACGGCGTTTGCGGTGGCGCGGCGGCTTCCTTGGGGGCAGGTCCCCGGTTATGTGACTGCGCAGATTTTGGGGGCATTGGTTGCCAGCGGCACACTTCGCATTCTATTCCCAGCCGATCACACACTGGGGGCAACGCTTCCCTCCGGCCCGCCCATGCAAAGCTTCGTCCTCGAAATCATCCTCACCTTCCTGCTCATGTTGGTGATTTTGAGTGTTTCAATTGGCGCAAAGGAGAAAGGGATCACGGCGGGGATTGCCATCGGCGCAATGATCGGGCTTGAGGCCATGTTTGCGGGGCCGATCACGGGCGCCTCAATGAATCCGGCCCGCTCGCTTGCGCCGGCTTTGATGAGCGGGAACCTGGAACATATCTGGCTCTATATTGCGGGACCGGTTTTGGGTGCGTTGCTCGCGGTGCCGGCGTGTTGCGGGGTGCGCGATCGGCAATGTTGTGGCGCGGGTCCATCTGCAAGTTAATCCCTTATGAACAAACCACTGGTCCTGATCCTCTGCACCGGCAACTCGTGTCGCAGCCATCTTGCCGAAGGAATCCTGCGCGCAGCAGCTGGCGAAATCATTGAGGTGGCCAGTGCCGGGTCAAAGCCAGCCGGATATGTCCATCCCCTTGCGATCCAGGTGATGAATGAAATCGGGATCGATCTTGAGGGCCATCATTCCAAGCATCTCAACGAATTCCTAAACAGGCCGGTGGAGACGGTGATCACCGTATGCGGCAATGCCGATCAAGTCTGCCCGATGTTTCCCGGACAGGTAAACCGATACCACTGGGGCTTTGAAGATCCCGCCCATGCCACCGGCACCGAAGCTGAACAACTCCTGGTTTTCAGGCGGATCCGCGACGAGATCCGTGGGGTATTTGAAGCGTATGCGGCGGGCCGGCACGACCAGGGGACGGGCGGCTTTTCATGCGCCCCTCCACTACTTCTCGATCCGATATAAGAAACGCTTGTCCCGAGGAAAAGTTTCACTCAAGCCAAAAATCGGAGGTCGGAGGTCGGAGGTCGGAGGTCGGAGGTCGGTCGGATCGGTCCGATCCGATCCGACCGATCTCCGACCTATCGCCACTTGAGCTCGTGGATTTCCCCGTGCTGCGTGTGACCCTGGTTCAGGCAGTTCAGCTTCAAACGGACCCCGCCAACCTCCACCGTGGCCAGCACCCAGCCGCTCGGTTTCCCTGGCCCAAAGACATAGGCCACCGGCGGTAGGTTGATCAGGTGGATACCGCTCGGATGGGCCGTGATGTTCCAATTGTGGGTGTGCCCGAAGACATACGCCTTAACCTGTTTTCGCGGCGCCAGCACTTCCATCAACCCAGGCGAATCTTTCAACGTCCCATGGCCGCGTCCGTCCTCAAGGTTGTGATGCGCCACAACGATGGCCGGTTTGTCGCTGTTCTCATCGAGCACTGTTGCCAGCCAGCTCCGTTGCATTTCCCCTAATTCGCCCGGGCTGCGATTGGTCTGGTCGAGCGAATCGAGCAGGATCCAGTTCGCCCGTTCACCGCGAACCAAGCCCACGTGACGATCGGCCATCAGTGTCGATTCCCCTTTCGTCTCGGGAAACGCGGCCCTGAAAGTTTCGCGTTCATCGTGGTTACCCAAGGTAATGTGAATGGGCATTTGACCTTTGCGAAGCGGTTCCAGCAATTCGCCCAATGTCGTGTAATCGCCGGGATCGCCCTGTAAAAGCGCGCAGTCGCCATTTACCAGGACTGCGGCAGGCCGCGATTGGAGCGCCAACAACTCGCGCGCCACCGCCATGAGGTTTTCCGCCATGTTCATCCCGCGCACCACGGTCGCACGCTCGGCATGGATGTGAGTATCCGACAACAAAGCCCAAGTGTGCGGGTCGGCCTCGGCACCCTGAAGCCGCGGGCCAAATAGCAAACCGGCACTTGCAAGCAGTAAGCCTTTAAGAAAGTCCCGTCGACCAACCGGCGGACGCAGAGGAGGAAGTTGGAAAGGCATGGACCGGGAGGATGACTAAGTAGAGGGCGCGAGTCCAGCGAACGCCGTTGCGCGGGTCGACGAATTGTTTGAGAAGAAAGGGGACGAGAAGAAAGGGGACAGACAAACTGTGGGGCTTGAGGGAGGATTGGTTAAAATCGTGCGGAAGGTTGGCGCGGATGAGCGAATGAATGCGTAAGCGAGACGCTTTAACAGCTGGCAATCGAGTTATTTACCTGGGATCCGCCAGTTGTTGAGGCGCGCCATCAGGGCAGCAGAAGGGAGGCTAACCATGAACGATACAGCGCATTCGCAAGAGGTCGCGGGGCAAAGCGGCAGAGTGCACTACAAAACCTGTCGGATGATTGGGCGCGCTATTTATCGCGTGAGCGTTTTGTAGTGCGCCTGTCCTCTAACGCTTTCGGAGTTTGTAGTTCCGCATTTATGCGGCAATGACGCATTCCCACACTTCTTCATTTCTCATTCTGACTATTGACTTCGCCTCCCCGGGCCGGCTGAAGCCGGAACGAAGAAAGGGGACAGACGCGAAGAAAGGGAAGAAAGGGGACAGACAAACTGGGTTGGCTTGAGGGATGATTGGTTTCAAATCGAGCGGTCGGGGGCGGGGAAACAGGAATGACCGGGTAAAGGAAGCTCTTCGAGCGCTGCGAATCGAGCTATTTCCGGGGATTTTCCAGGTGTTGGGGCGCATCCGGCCGCCAATTCCATTCCGTGCGCGTCTTCAGGGCAGCAGAAGGGAGGCTAACCATGAACGATACAGCGCATTCGCAAGAGGTCGCGGGGCAAAGCGGCAGAGTGCACTAC
>JAYUPM010000415.1:0-3073 GCA_043760145.1 Spartobacteria bacterium | reverse complement strand
AAAGCGGAGATCGGACTGATCAGTCGGATCCGACCGATCGGTCCGACCTCTGACCTCCGACCTCCGACCTCCGAATTGAACGCTTCACGCCAGCCCTTGTCGAATCGTCGCTTTCAGCCATCTTTAGATCATGACAATAGGAAATTATCTCTTGCTCATCATTGTGCCAATGCTCCTTGGGCTCTGGGCTCAGTTCCGGGTGAAAGGGGCATTCGGTAAATATTCGCAGGTCCGCGCCTCCTCCAACATCACCGGGGCGGAGGCGGCCCGCGAGGTCCTGGCGGCCGCGCAGATCAGCGATGTGGAGGTGGTCGAGATCAACGGGATGCTTGGCGATCATTACGATCCGATGAAAAAACGGCTCTGCCTTTCAACCGATGTCTTCCGGACCCCATCCATCGCGGCTCTCGGGATTGCCGCCCACGAAGCCGGGCACGCGATTCAACATGCCCGCGCTTATGCCCCTCTTAAAGCGCGGATGGCGCTCGTCCCGATCACCATGTTCGCCTCGCAGCTCCTCCCGTTCGTGATGATTGGCGGTATTTTCTTCCAGATCATGGGCCTGATCAAACTCGGCGTGATCTGTTATCTGGCCCTAGCGGTTTTTCAATTAATCACATTGCCCGTGGAGTTTGATGCGTCGCGTCGGGCAAAAATTGTGCTCAAAGAAATGAATATTATCCAGGCTGGCCCGGAGGCAGTGGGGGTGAATCGGGTCCTGGACGCGGCAGCCCTTACGTATGTGGCGGCGTTTGTGGCAGCGCTTGGGAACCTCTTTTACCTCCTCCTGCTCTCACGGGACCGCGAATAAATCATGGATTTGATTCAATCGTGCCAGAATGGAGGGGAAATTGCCGCAGCGGGGCCGGGGCCTGCGATTGGCGTGCAATCTCCATTCGCATCCGGGGCAAAGGCTGATAGGAAGCCGCGTGCAATGCAGGACGAAGAAAGCCGGCGGCAGGACGACGAGCTCATCGCGCGCACGCAAGCGGGCGATGCGGCGGCCTTTGACGACCTGATCGTCAAGTATAGTCCGCGGCTATACGGGCTGGTCTACAACATGACGGCCAACCATGAGGATACGAATGACCTGCTCCAGGAGATTTGGGCGAAGGCGTTTCGCTCGATCAGTGGGTTCCGTGGCCGATCGAGTTTCCCGACCTGGATGCATTCGATCTCGGTGAACATGAGCATCAACTTTCTCAAGAAGCGTGGAAGGCGCTTCACGATGAGCCTGGACGACCTCGACTCGAGCATTCACCACGACAAAGAGTTTATCGAGCTTACATCCGGATCGACCCCGGTGCGCGAAGCTAACCTCAAAGAGCTTCAGAAAAGGTTGAACGATGCCATGCAAAAGCTGTCGAAAGAACATCGCGCCGTTGTGACCATGTTCGATATCCAAGGCATGCCACACGCGGAGATTGCCAAGATTCTGGGTATTTCAGAGGGGACCGTGCGTTCACGGCTATTCTATGCCCACCGCCAGTTGCAGAATTCCCTGACCGAATTTCAGTAAGCCCGGTTGCCCAAGGTATCCCGTTCTTTTTCAGCCAGTTCATTGCCAGCTCTTTCCTGCCAGTTCTTTATTCCCCCGACCCCTAACTCCAGTGATTCCCATTATCTCCCTATGACCGATCAGCAACTCCGCGCTTTGCTACGGCTCAAACGTTACGAACAACCGCCTGCCGGTTACTTCGATCAACTCCTTAAAGACGTCCATTGCAGGCAACGCTCGGAATTATTGCGCAAATCGCTCTGGCAGATCGCTTGGGAGCGGGTCCATACGTTTTTTGGGGAGCACAGCATGGGATCGTTGAGCTACGCAGGAGCGATGAGCGCCATGTTGATTGTGGGACTAGCCGCCATCGGGGTGATCGGGCCGCGCGAATCCCAGAATGGTTCGCAAGCCAGCTTGCAAGCCAGTTTGCAAGCCGGGTCCAACCCGCCCACTGCCCCGACTTTGGCCCAAGTGGCCGATCCCGCCGATAATCCCCTTTCCTTGCAACCGATGGAACCCGGCTTCTCCGCCCTCACCCAATCCCCTGAGCTTGCTCCGCCCAGCCGTTCCCGCCTGGTTCAAGCGCCGCGGTATGTCATCGATGCCCGGCCTGCAAGCTATGAGCCGTCTTTCAATTTTTAGACTGATCGTTCTCGGATGCGCCTTGGCGGGAAGTCAGGCTCTCGTTTCGCCCCGGCTTTTGGCGCAATCGCCGAGCACCGCCGAAACCATCGCCGACGAGGTCCGCGCCATTTTCGAGCGCTGCCAGCGGGCAGTTATCAGAATCGAGGCGACCGATAGCCATGGCACCTTGTCCGGGACCGGATTTTTCATTGATCCCAACGGCACCCTCTTTACCTCCTACACGATCGGAGGCGAGACTCGGGACATTGTCGTTACCCATGGGAAAATGAAGTCCCCCGCGCACCGGGTTGTCGCGGATCCTCGGAGCGGTGTTGCCATTCTCAAGATCGATGCCGCCACTGCTTTTCTTTCATTCGGCAAATCGCGCAATCTGCAGCTCGCCTCGCCTGTGGTCACCATCGGTTTCCCAATGGATCTCCCGCTAACCCCCAGCTTCGGGACAATCGGTGGATTCGATCTGAAACATTCGGGCCGCTTTTTTGCCACCACACATATCCGGGCCAATGTGCCGGTCCAGCGCGGGGAAGGCGGCGCGCCCCTCTTGAATATGCAGGGCGAAGTGGTCGGGATTTTGATTTCAAGCATCGATTCCGGGAGCGCCTCGTTTGCTCTGCCGATCGAGGCGGCGGAGAAAGTGCACAAGGATTTTATGCGGTTTGGCGGGCTCCGTCCGGGATGGATGGGAGTCAATGTCGTTGCCATTCCAGAGCCGGTGGCGGGTTCTCATGCGCAGATTGAGGAAACGATGGAAGGCGGGCCTGCCCAGAAAGCCGGTCTTCAAAAGGGCGATGTCCTCCTTGAGATCGGCGGCAGAAAAATCGCCGCAGTTGAAGATGTCCTTGATGCCTCATTTTTCCTGACCGCGGAGGACGAAATGACAGTGAAAGTGGCGCGGCAGAGTGAGAAGCTCGAACTCAAGATACGGCC
>JAYUPM010000414.1:0-3075 GCA_043760145.1 Spartobacteria bacterium | reverse complement strand
GACGAGGACGATAAACCCGCTTAAGTTCGCGCCATTCGAGCCTGATCCTTTCGTGTATACATCGGGACCGGGTTAATGCCGAATCGGGTTTTGGGAGTCCCCAGCCCTCCGGCCCCGGCCTGTCGCTTGACGGCAACCGGCTCCACAACCATAATGGTTGCAGTTTGGTTTCTCCCAACTCGCGATTATGCCCACGACCATTACTCTTAAAAATATTCCCGATGACGTTTATTGCCGCTTGAAGCTCTCCGCCCAAACCCATCGCCGTAGCATGAACTCCGAGGCCATCCTCTGCCTGGAGTCGGTGCTCATGCCCATTGAGATTTCGCCCACGGAGCGGATCGCCCGGGCCCGTGAACTGAGGAGCGCCTTGGGTCGGCACAAATTCCTGCCACGCGACATTGAGGCGCTCAAGCATCAGGGCCGCGCATGATCGTCGTGGATTCCAATGTGGTGGCTTATTTATACCTGCCAGGCCCACACACCGCCGCTGCCGAAGCATTGCTTGCGCGGGAACCGAGCTGGGCGGCTCCCCTGTTATGGCGAAGCGAGTTCCGCAGTATTCTGGCGGGTTATATGAGACGCGAGACCCTCAGTTTTGACCATGCCCAAGCTTTGCAGGCTGAGGCAGAGAGCCTGTTTTCGGGGTCGGAGTTTGAGGTCGATTCGCAGGCTGTGCTTGAGTTGGTTCGAGACAGCGATTGCTCCGCATACGACTGCGAGTTTATTGCGTTGGCCATCAAGCTGGGGACAAAACTGGTGACGATGGATCAAAAACTGTTGCGAACGTTTCCGAGGCACGCCAAGGCGCTCAACGCCCATCCACGTTAGCCCTTTAGGCCTTGAAATTAGAATAACCCTCCAATGGCGGTTACGCTTTGGGAAGGAAATAGGATTGCTGCTTGGGCGAGATCGGCCGGCCCAGCAGTTGCAAAACCAGCAGCATATCCTCCCAGACTTTCCGTTTTTCCCCGAGCGCTTGATTGCGAAGCAAATAGGAGGGGTGATACGTCGCCATCAGCGGGATCCCGGCAAACTCATGCCAACGTCCGCGGAGCTTGCCCATGGGCTGGGTCTCTCCGAGCAATCCTTCCATCGCGCTCGCTCCGAGGGCCACTATCACCCGGGGCCGGATAATCTCAATCTGCGCTCTTAAATATGGGAGGCAGGTCTCCATCTCGGTCTTGCGCGGTTTGCGGTTGCCAGACTCGCCAGGCGGCATGTCGGGACGGCACTTGAGCACATTGGCGATATAAACGCTCTCCCGGGAGAAGCCCATTGTTTCAATAATCTTTGTCTGCAATTGGCCGGGGTTCCCGACAAACGGTTCACCTTGGAGATCCTCCTCTTCGCCCGGCGCTTCCCCGACAAACATCAGTTCTGCGTTCGGATCGCCGACGCCGAAAACCACCTGGGTCCGGGTCGCCGCCAAGTGAGGACACTTGACGCAGACAAGGACCGGTTCGCGCAACGCCGCGAGTGCTTCGGTCTTGCCGGCTCCATCCCGTGGACCGGCGGAGACCATCGGTCCTATAGGTCCTATAAGACCTATGGCAGGCATGGGAGCCATGGCAGGACCGGGGCCTGCCGCCTGGCTTTGCGACAGGCGCTCCAATGCATTTGTGGAGGCGCGCAATTCCACTCCGCGATCCCGGAAATTCCGAAGGGATTCGTAAACAAGGTCGATTGCAGTTTGGGATTGGCTCATGACAAAGGGGCAGCGACTCCAACTTCGATGAAGTCAGGGGGGATCGGCGACTCAAAACTAAGCTGTTCTCCGGTTCGCGGATGAGCAAACCCAAGTTTCCACGCGTGCAACATCTGCCGGGCGAACCCTGCGCGTTTGCCGTAAACGACATCGCCCAGAAGCGGGTGGCCCAGGTGTTTGAGATGCACTCGGATCTGATGGGTCCGCCCGCTATGAAGCGTGCATTCGACCAGGGTGGCCCCGCCAATCTCTTTGAGCACCCGCCAATCGGTCCGCGCGGCACGCCCTTTTCCATCGGCAACCACGGTCATTTTTTTCCTCTCAATTTCATGGCGACCGATCCGGGCCTCGATGCTTCCCTTTGGCCGCTCGAAGTGCCCCGCCGCAAGCGCCAGATAGATCTTGGTCACTTCTCTGCCGGCGAATTGCGCCGAGAGGCTCTGATGCGCAAGATCGTTCTTGGCGGCGACAATGCAGCCACTGGTCTCCTTGTCGAGGCGATGCACAATGCCGGGCCTCCGCTCACCGCCGATTCCCGAGAGCGTCGGGCAATGATGCAGAAGCGCGTTCACCAATGTCCCCTCCCAGTTTCCCGCCGCCGGATGGACCACCATACCCGCCGCTTTATTGACGACGATCAGGTCGGAATCCTCAAAGAGAACGTCCAGGTCGATGGCTTCGGGCTGCGTCTCGATGGGGACTGCTGGCGGCTCTTCAATCGTGATCGCATCTCCGGGACGCAACCGCGCGTTTGGCTTTGTCGTGGCTAGATTCAACCTCACGTGCCCCGACTTGATGAGCTCCTGGATGCGGGAACGCGAAAGCCTCCCGACCTCAGCGGCGAGGAATTGATCCAAACGGAGCCCCTGACTTTCAGGCGGCACGATGAAGGCGGCACTCTGCACTCCTCTGCCCTAGCGCAAAGCGATCTCTCTAACATCCCCGAATTAACAATTTTCAATCACTACCATCCCACAGGGTGGAAAAAATAGGGCGGGAGTCTTGATTCTATAAGGGGTTGCGGGTGGTTTTCACAGGAAGTCGATTGCAAGTTTTTGCCGGCAATCCCGGGAAGTGACACCTCACATTTTTCCGCAGATTACGCAGATTACCGCAGATTTCCTCAGATGAAGATCGGGCAAGGCTGGCGTTCAAAACACTCGAATCCTGATGACGTCCGCTTCCGGGCTTAGTATCTGCGGTCATCTGCGAGAATCTGCGCCATCTGCGGTTAAAAAGATCCGGAGTTTGAACCGCAGATTTCTCAGAGGGACGCAGATAAAGGGAGGGAGAGGCGGCTGCTCGTGGACGATTCTCCTCTTTCCGGTATCTGCGCCAATCTGTGTCATCTGCGGTTAAAAAGATCC
>JAYUPM010000413.1:0-7913 GCA_043760145.1 Spartobacteria bacterium | reverse complement strand
CCGTCGTCCATTGCGGCTTGCAGCGGAATTGGCACCCCGCCGATCACGAGGAGCGCGACAAGCAACACGGCGATCAATTGGCGGAAACGATTCACGGGTTCAATCATGTCGGACAATTAATAATCCGACAAGGCCTAGAACGATGGCGCGTGAACCTTCTTCCGTCCGTTCTCCGCCCTTTCATAATTCATCCTTCATAATTCATCCTTTTCTTCGGCTCCCAGCTCAATTCGGCAAAAAGTACGACGCCAATTAATTTCGTAACACCGAATGAGACCAAATCATCACATTCCTCACCGGTGTAACAGTTCATCGGACGTCATAAGTGAGGTTAATCACCCGCGATTAAGAACCATGAGTTCTACTCGCTTCGGTTATGGCGACAGCTTTGTGCAATGAAGCGATCCATCCATTATTTGCGGCGGAATTCACTATCATACGGTCAAATGTGCGTTCGTCATTGGGTTCAGTTCTCTCATCACAAATTGCACATGTGTGACCGAGAATTCTATGAAGTGCCTCATTGCAGCATTTGTAAACTTCGAACCGCTTATCTTCGACAGCCATACGAGCAATGATCGTCAGTAGGTGCGCGTACCCTACATAAAACCTAATCCGCTCACTCTTCGAGAATGCGGCTAGAATGCTAATTATTTCATTTTGGGATCTCATTGCCAATGTGCTCAAAAATGAATGTCACAGCGTTACTCTCCCATATTTCCCTTGCAAGGGAATTAATATCGTAACCTCTTTCTTCAAGAACTTTGGTTCTCGTATTACCATCCGACATCCGTCCATCTTTCCATGTACTAAGTGCATCATCGGCACCAATTTTAAGAGACTGCACAATCTCCGCTGTTGATTTGGTTCGCCAATGCGCTAAGCTGGCTGCAGCCTCTGGGTCTAACTGGTAGGTCTCGTCTGAATGGATTCTTTTCAATGGAGGGCTCGGAGGCGCTGCCGGCGGAGAGGGAGGAGGTGTTCCTGCCGAACGCAGTGATTTCACATAATTGAATAGTTTCGGACCACTAACTATCATCCCTATATCAATCCCAACTAAGTCCCATTTGCCGGCACCAATGTTGCTAATAATTTCACGAACTCCCATGCTTACTCCTATGGGAAGAATTGCAAAAGCGGTAGCTGGCCACCTAAGCATTAAATAGGTGCTAATATAACCCGTCGCGAAACCAGAAAACGCACCCCAAAGAACGCTCTCCCCGTGACGCCAAGCCCCATAAGCTCCTCGAACAGAACCAATAGCTCCAAAGCTTAGTGATATCGCCTGTGTAATAGATAACTGTGAAAGCGACATATTCCCGCCTGGGTCGCTGCTGTTAGCCGGGTCCGAATTTGCGTAGAGATACTTATGCAAGCTCTGCGGATCGGCACCGTTCCCCTCGTAACTGTCCGCGTTCCAGAACCGGCCTTCTGGTCGGTCTGTCGCGGTTTTCCACCCAACATCGTCCGCAACCCTAGTGCTGATCAGGATTAGAACGCCATCGACCCCGGTGCAGTTGGCGTCCAGGACCAAAATTTGCCCGATGCGAGTTTCGGCCGAAGTCACCCGTTGTTCGGGCGCGGAGGCTTGGGGCGTGAGGCTGTAAGTCGCCAGCGATGACGCCGGAAGGGCAAGCAGCAGGAGCCAGGTCAGGACGACCTGGAGCACGCTGAGGTTTATCTTTTTAGCCGCCTGCATTTGCCCGCGAAGCGTAGCGGCTTCAGCAGCTTAAGAGCAGCTAAAATAATAAGAGATGTGCCTGCGGCACGCTTTTCCACCGCCTGCCCTGCGGCATGCTTTCCACCACCTGGGCACTCTCCTCCACCAACTTCACACCGCGCCTCGCTCTTCCACCGGCTCTGCCTGTCCGGGTCTGGACCGCTCCGTCTTTGCTGGATGAAGTCGACTGTGGATCTCTTTTAACTGGCGGATCGAGACCTGGGTGTAAACCTGGGTCGTGGTCAATTTGGCGTGACCGAGCATGAGCTGGATGTGGCGGATATCGGCTCCGTTTTCGAGCATGAGCGTGGCCATCGTGTGGCGGAAGATGTGGCAGCTTCCGGTTTTACCGATGTCGGCGGCATCGATGTAATCGCTTACGATAGTGGAGAGGGAATGGGCGTTGATCGGGTCGCCCATATCGGTCAAAAAGAGGGCGCCGTGATCGTCGCCCAGGACAAGCCGCGGCCGGACCTGGAGGGAGTATTTCTCCACCCACCGCAGGGCCCGCTCGCCGATCGGTGTCACCCGGTCCTTTTTGCCTTTGCCCTGGCGCACCATGATCGTCCCGAACTCCATATCCACATCGAAGAGCCGCAACCCGACGACCTCCATGCGCCGGATGCCGGTCGAGTAAAGCACTTCCATGATGGCGCGGTCGCGCACACCCAGCGGCGTGTTTAGGTCGGGCATGCTCAGGACTTTCTCGGCTTCGCTCACATTGAGCACATGCTTTGGCAGCCGTTGCTCAACACGCGGCAGATCGATCTCGCTGGCCGGGTTGTAGGCGATGCGATGCTGTCTCGCCAGCCACTTGAAGAACGCCCGCGTTGCCGCAAGGCGCGTGTGCTGGGTGCGAAAGGAAAGCGGCTGGCCGTTGTCTTTGCGGTGATAGTAAAGATGGCGCTGGTAACGCTCCAAAATCGCTTTGGTGACATCGGCGGGCCGGGTGATGCCGCGCTCCTCCAGCCAGCGGGTGAGCCGGTTTAAATGCTCCCAGTGATGCTCGATGGTCATGAGCGAGTAATTGCAGACGGCCCGCGCTTCGAGGAAGTCGGCAATGGCGACATGCATGCCTTGCGGATCGTTGGGGTTACCGGCGATCAGCATCGGTTGCTTGCGGGATGGGCGGCGTTTTCTCATTTAAGTTACGATGCGGCCAACGCTTCGGTCCTGATGTGCGTGTCCGCCCCATTTTTGGAGCCATTGAGCCCGCAACCCTCATGGATGCTTGTTTCCACGGCGATTACGACACCCGGACAGGGGCCGGACACCCCCCGGACTTCGGCCGGACTTGACCCGGACTTCCCGCCGTTTACCCCGGACCGGTTCGCATCGTAAGTGCCTTCGGCACGTTCTTCGAGCGGCAGGAAGTTCAAACTCATTTGCGCGCGGATCGCCTCCACATCCATGAGGCCGGGAAGGAACTTCGTGCCGTCCTGGCCCTGGCCTTCGTAGAGCAGTTCGTAAACGATCAACTGTCCACGGCCGCCGCGATGGATGATGAGATACTCGAGCTCCTCGAGCCTTTGCAGATGGACCTTGAGCGGCGTGTTGCTCCAGTCGGTGTATTCGCGAATTTCGCGCCGCGTAAACCGATGGTGGCCGCGCTTCACGCTCAGGCGGCGGCAGGCGACGGTGACCATTTCATCGATGTACATGAGCAGGCGGCGGGTCTGCGGCGGCAGTTCGTCCAGGCACCGGCCCAGCGCTTCATTGGCCAGCTCGTTGGCTGCCGCGATGTCATCGAGTGTCACCTCGACGTATTCAAATCCGCGTTGTGTGTCTTTAAGGATCTGGCGTTGCTGCTGATGCAGGAATGCAATGACATCAATAAGCGTCAGATATTTTTCGTGATCGCGCCGGCTGCGTGTCTTGTCGTTAAGGAACGTAAGACGCCTCGCCCACGGATTGACCACACGCACCGGCCGCAAAAGCCTTTGCGCGTTGCGGTGCATCTGCACGATCGTCGCCTTGTCGAGCTTGCGCTGATGGCCTTCGAGCGTCCTCTTCTCGCGCTGCAACTCGTGGATGCGCCGGGTCTGTTCGCGGCTTTCGTCCACGCTCAAGACAAGGCAGCGATTCATGAGCTCCTCGTCTATGTCGATGGCTGTCGTTGTCAGGAAGATCATCACCGGGCCTTCCACCCGATACTCCTGCGTCACCATTCGGCCGCTCTGAGGGTCCTTGCCAGTGCTCGCGATCATCAGCTCGCCTTCGCTTTGAAGCAGCTTGATCGCGTAGCTGGCGCGCTCGGCCCCCTCCTCCTCCACGATGGCCAGCACCTTGTGTTTCAAATCCTTGTCGCCAAGGTAATAGAGGCTCTGGCCCGTCATCGCCGAGTATTTGATGCGCTCCTCCTCGGGCACGAAGCTGAGCATCGATTCCATGAGCGAGCTTTTGCCCGCGGCGCTCGTGCTCTGGATGATGATCGCCAGCGGGTTCTCCAGCTTGCGCGAGACCGCCGCAATGTAGCCCACCAGTTTGTTGTTGGCTTCGCCCACGATGCCGCACCGCTCGAAGTCCTCCAGAATGCGCTCCAGCAAACGCGGATCGCGCAGCAACGAGAGCGCCGCTTCCCTTTCCTCATGCGACATCCCGGGCACTTGCGCGCCCTGCGGCTCCAGCGTGCGCCGGATATTTTCCTCCTGCAGCGCCTCGCATCGCAAGAGCACCGCGCCCAAGTCGCGTTTAAGCAAATCGGTGGAGAGTCCCGTCTCGTCATGCGCCCGCCCAAGGAAGCCTTCGCGATGCTTCGCGTTGCCAAGATCCAAAGTGTCCTGGTGGAAGCGGATGTCATCGTCCGAGCCGGACGGGCGGTCCGAGCCGGACGAGCAGTGATTTTCCCGCTGGCCGATCAACACGCGCAGGCTCACACGGAGCGTTTCGTAGGATAGGTTTTTCGCCAGGCCGCGCACTCGCCACCGTCTTTGTCTCTTGGGCTCGCACTCGCCGAAGAGGAAGTGATGGTCCGATGCCGGGTCCGATGCCGGACTGGCGATTGAAGAGAGTGCCGCAGGCACCGATGCCGGACTGGCGGTGGTGGAAGAAAGTGCCGCAGGGAAGGCGGTGGTAGAAAGTGCCGCAGGCACCGGTTCCGGGGCCACGCTGTTTTTCTCATTAGTCGCGGATGGCTCCTCCCGGTGCACTGCCGCACTGGCAGTATCCACCTCCGAACCCGCCTCCACACTTGCTTCCACGGTGCCTGCGGCACGTTCCACCACTATCGTTGTCGCAGCCGCGTTGGCAGAGAGTGGCGCCTTGGCGGCTAGGAAGGAAGAAGCTGCTGTCGGCAAAGTGGCGGTAAAACGTGGCACCGCCACCACCTCGGCGAGCTCGAGCACGGTCGCCAGCGCCTTCGCGGCATTCTGAGTGGAACACGCCACCGCGTTGATGTCCTTGCCAGGCGGCAACGCCGCCCGCAGCACGGTCATTCCGCGCTCGGCCAGCATCGGCCCATATTTCGCCACCGCTTTGTTCCCGGCGTCGTCGTTGTCAAAACAGAGCACCACGCGCTGCGGTTTCACTTCCTCCAGCAACGCCCACAAGTCCGCGGTAAAGTTTTGCGTTCCAAAGGTGCACGTCACATTGCGAAAGCCCGCGCACCATAACGTCAGCGCATCAAGGATCGACTCGCACAGCAGCACCTCCTTTTGCCCGAGGATTCCGTGGTGGTTGAAAATGCCGCGCAGCGGCCCTTCCAAATACAAGTGATCCGGCGTTCCCGCCCGCAACCGCGGACACACCTTGCGCCCATACATCTGCACGACGTTTCCGGCCTGCTGCCCGTGCGGCCCGCACTCCAGGAGTGGCACGACCACGCTGCCGTTCAAGTGCTCATGCCCGCTGCCCGGGCGGAACACTCCCACGCGTGTCAGCTCCTCCTTGAGCTTGCGCCCGGCCGTCATCGTTGCGGGCACGCAATAGCCCAGCGTCCGATTGGCATATCCAATTTTAAAAAGCTTCACCGCCTCCGGATGAAAGCAGCGGCGCTGCTGCAAGTAAGCCATTGCCCGGGCCTCGTTCAGGAACGTCTGATGATAGAAGTCGGCCACCGTGCCCAGGAGTTGCGCGTCCTCCATCACCTCCCATTTCTCCACCAGGATCGGATGCTCCTTGCCGCCCCGCGCCTTGGATGCCGGCACTTGCGGACGCTCCCCGAGCATCTCGCGCAAAATATCCACGGCCCGAAGGAAGCTCACCTTCTCGCACCGCATCACCAACTGGAGGTTGTCGCCGCCGCCGCATCCCGCCAGGCAGTTCCAAAGGTTCTTGCCCGGCGTCACCTTGAAGGAGGGCTGATCATCCTCGTGCCACGGACACTGCGACGCCAGATCCTTTCCGCATTGCTTTAGCTCGATGCCGTAACGGGCGCAGATCCGCTCCAGGGAGACCTCGCGTTTGAGCCGCTCCAATTCAGTTTCCAGGATGCGGCTCATGACTGCCCGGCCTCCTGGCGGAGCGCGGCCGCCGCGCGCCGATCCTTCAGCCAGCGCCGTTTGCGCGGCCGCCAGCTCCAATGCTCCTCCCCGATCCATTCGTAGGTTTCCGGATCCAGGCGCAGCCCATCCATGTCCATCAGCCAGTGCCAGCGCTCCAGCGCCTTCTCCGGCGCGCGCAGCGCGAATGCGATCATGCGGCGGCCCTCGTCATTCCAACCGCAGAGCGATTGGAGCCGCGCGCTCCATGCGTGCTGGTCGGCCTCGCGCATCAGCAGGCGCCCAAGGCCCGCAAGATCCTCCGGCACGCCGAGGGCGAGCGCCCGCTTTTCCCAAAAATCCCACGGATACTGCCCGTAAATGCAATAACCCCGGGTGCGCAGCATCCGGAGGCTTTCCTGGTAATCGTGGACGGGTTCGGCGCAGGCCCCGCTCACTGCAAAACCCGTCAAGGCGGAAAATTGAGTTTTTGACATGTTCTTATAATACTAGCATAACTAGTATTAATGCAAGCCGTTTCAGTATTTGGCGGGCCTCACGGTTATCCTGACGACATGCCAAAAGGTCGTCCCTCCAAACATCCACGCTCCAAATTCGGGGAACGGCTCGCCATCGCCCGCGAAGCCCTGGGGCTTTCCCAGATCCAGTTGGCCGAAAATCTCGGCGTCAGCCAAAAAGTCATCACCTATTGGGAGCATAACGAAGTCGCGCTGCGCTCCGATCAACTCACCGCCATTGCCGCCGCCCTCAACATCAGCGTTGAAGCCCTCCTGGGTCAGCCAAAGCCGAAGGCCCGCGGCAACGGCCCCATCGGCAAAGCCCGCCAGGTTTTTGAGGCCGTCTCCAAGCTCCCGCGCAAACAGCAGGAAAAGATTTTCGACATCCTCCAGCCTTTCCTCAACGAACACCTGAGCGCCCACGGTCGTTGAAGTTTCCACGCCAAAATCCGCCACGCACGGCGCACTTAAAGATTGTCCACATCGGCAATGTGTCCTCGCGGATCGCCCGCGCTTTGCCGACGCTTTTGCCACGCGCGCCTTTGCGCAACGGCCAAAGGGGTTGGTGTCTATCCCTCCATTCCACCACGGCAAGAGGCTTGGCTACCACGTTCCATCGCAAGCAAGCCGCCTGAGTTGCTTCTTCCTTTAGCAGCTAAAAAGGAAGCACTCTGGAAACCCACCTCTCTCTAGCCGCGCGGCAATGAGCGCACATTGCGATCCGACCGACTGAGGCGGCGCGCACAGGCTCTCCTTGCTGCCTGGGCCTTGCGCGCCGCCGAACACTTCGCCGGTGCGCCGGGGGTCAGCAAAGTGCGTGACACTTCGATGGGACGGAAGGCGGGCGAAGTGGCGCGGCCTTTGCGCCTCGACGGACGGCAGGATTGCAATGATTGCGCACGGTGAGTCCTCGAACGGTGCGCCTGACATTCGGGGGACGCAGCATGGTGGCCTGGCTGCGAAGGAGCTTGCGACGAAGCGGACAGGCCACGATGCAAGGACGCGGCTTGGGTGATGCGATCGCAAACATGGAAAATGCTGCATTACCCTCGAGCCAACCCGGCATACAGGAAAAGCGGAGGCTGCGACGGGGCGCCTTTAGTTCCCGCGTTAGCGGCTGACAGCACGTGCCCGCCCCGCCGCTGCCGCAGCGCTCAAGCCCGCCCTGGCAGGGAGCTTCAGGCGACCGGAAGGGTCTGCGGCCGCGTCTGGCGCGAGGCACGAGAGCGAGTCTGCGAGCGGCGACAGCGGGAGCGG
>JAYUPM010000412.1:0-7913 GCA_043760145.1 Spartobacteria bacterium | reverse complement strand
TTGAACTGCGGGCTGGTGGCAAAATAAAGAAAGCGCGGGGCTCAGTGAACGACACGGATCTGGTGCTTTTCACGCGGCAGCTGGCGACAATGGTGGATGCAGGACTTCCACTGGTTACGGCCCTCACCGCGCTTTACGAGCAATCGGATCCGCGCAAGCAAGCAGGGTTGCGGCGGGTGGTTGGGGAGGTGGTGGGAAACGTCCAGGGCGGCGACTCCTTCAACGAATCGCTGAGCAAACAAAAACGGGTCTTCAGCCGGCTCTACATCGCGATGGTTAAAGCAGGCGAAACTGGCGGTATGCTTGCGGAGATTCTCGATCGGCTCGCCTCCTTCCTGGAAGCCGCGTCCCGGTTGAAAAAGAAGGTGAAGTCGGCCATGACCTACCCCGTCATCGTCATCACGATCGCCTTCGCCATCACGGTTTTTCTGATCGTCAAGATCGTCCCAATTTTCGGCTCGATTTTCGCAGATTTCGGAGCCAAATTGCCCGCCCCTACCCAATTTCTGATCGATCTCAGCGCGTTCCTGACCAACTTCTGGTATGTCTTCATTGGCGGCATGGTCGGCGTGTTCTTCGCTTCCCGGGCATTCCTGCGCACGGACCGCGGCTCTCAGATTTGGGATAAATACAAACTCAAGGCCCCGGTCCTCGGCCCGTTGGCGCACAAGATTTGCATGACCCGGTTCGCGCGGACGTTCGCCCAGCTCATCCGAAGCGGTGTTCCGATCCTTGAAGTGCTTGAAATCGTTGGTGAAACCTCGGGCAATCACACGGTGGAAGTGGCCATCAAAGCGGTTGCGCTCGACATTGAGAAAGGAGATCACCTCGCCGCCGCGATGGCTCGTGAACCAATTTTCCCGCCGATGCTTGTCCGGATGGTAAGCGCGGGTGAATCCACCGGCAAAATCGATACTATGCTTGAGAAGATGGCCGATTTCTGGGACGAAGAAATTGAAGCGCTCCTGGATGCGCTGACCTCGCTGATTGAGCCGATCCTGATCTGTTTTCTTGGCGTTGTTGTCGGCGGTATCGTGGTCGCGATGTTCCTGCCGATCTTCAAACTGGGCGATGTAGTGTCAGGCGGATGATAATCAACGCCACTCCGTAGCAAAACAGGCTCAGGGCGAAAGCTTTGAGCCTGCTTTGTTTTTGGGTAAGCCAATCAATTTGATTGCGCAGGGTGTAAGGCATCCCGATCCAAAACAGCCCAAAGATAATCCCCAAATACGCCAGCACCACCAGCAGCAGGCGCCACGGTTCCGGACGCAACCATGCGGAATTGAGCAACGGTTCGCCCATCAGCAACGCAAGCATTCCCAACGCCCGCACGGCGAGGAATTCATCAACAAACACGAGGGTCAACGCGTAAGCCACGGGAATCAAAACCAGGATGCGGGTGCGCCAATTACTAAACTCGCCCAGGTCGATGTAGGCGATCAGCAACCAGGACCAGATCACGGCAATTGTGAGCAAAAAATATCCGCTCCCCTTGGAGCGAGGAAATGACTTCAACGATGCTTGAGTCTTCGCGGGCCAGACCAGGGCCAGCATGCTCAGTAAGATCAGGAACAAACCAGCCAGGAGGGACGTCGTGGTGAGATCGAAGCGGTAAATCATGAGCAAAGGCCGGAAGAGAACGCCCCGATCAGGACGCGGACAAGCGAAATTTCCCAACCCAGCCGACCTCGAAGCTCTATTCTCCGACCTCCGGCTCCAGTCATTCGCCCCCGAGCACTGCGGGATCACCGTAAAGGCTGAACCCGCTCGAACGGGTGATCACAACATCAAAAATTTCCCCAATGTGCCGGGGACCGCCCTCGAAGATGACGATTTTATTTCCTGGGGAGCGACCCATGAGGCGGTCCGCGTTGGTCTTGCTGAGGCCCTCGCACAAGATCGGCACTCGGTGACCGACAAGCGCCTCGCCTTTCTTTTTGGCGAGCGCATCGATCACGCTTAACAAATCCTGGTTGCGTGCCTCTTTGACAGACTCAGCGATCTGCCCGTCGAGCTCGGCTGCCGGTGTGTCGCGCCGTTTCGAGTAACGAAAGATGAATGCGTTATCGAATTCCACCCGCTCCACAATCTCCCGCGTCGCCTCGTAATCCAAGTCGGTCTCACCGGGAAAACCAACGATCAAATCAGTGGTGAAAGCCATGCCGGGCCGGGCTGCGCGCAGTCCCTGGATCAACTCGAAATATTTCTCCACCGTGTATGCGCGGTGCATGGCCTTGAGAATGCGGTTGCTTCCTGATTGCAGTGGAAAATGCACATGCGGCATCAGCTTTGGCAGCTCGGCAAAGGCCCGGATGAGATCGTCACGAAATCCGATCGGGTGTGGAGAAGTAAAACGCAACCGCTCCAATCCCTCGATGGCGTGGACCGCTTCGAGGAGCTGCACAAACGGGCTTTTCCCATCGCGCTTCTCAAATTCGTTGCGTCCAAAAAGATTCACGATCTGCCCGAGCAGCGTCACCTCCTTGATCCCCCGGGCCACGAGGCCGCGGATTTCTTCGACGATTTCTGAAATGGCGCGGGACCGTTCCGCCCCGCGCGTGGCCGGGACGATGCAGAAAGTGCAATGCATATTGCATCCTTGCATGATGGAAACAAACGCCGTGGCCTGGCGCGCCTTGAGCACATGCTCCCGGATTGTTTCCTGCGAACCGGATTCCTCCTCCACATCGACGATCGAAAAGCGCACGTCATCCATGAGTTGCTCAGCCATGGCCCGCTTGCGCTGCACGAGTTCATCCACGTAATCGGCCACTTTGTGGAATTTTTGTGTCCCGACGACGAGATCCAGATGACCGAGATCGCGCACCAGCTCAGCCCCGCGGCTTTGCGCCATGCAGCCAAGGAGACCAAAGACCATCTCCGGTTTGTTTAAGCGCAACCGCCCCAGCAATCCCATTTTCCCCAACGCCTTTTGCTCGGCCATGTCGCGCACCGAACACGTATTGAGCAATACAACATCCGCCTCTTTTTCAGTCGGCGTCATCTCATATCCGCGCGCAATGAGCATCCGGGCAACCTGCTCGGAATCGCGCTCATTCATCTGGCAGCCATATGTCTTTAAGAAAACCTTGGGCATCGGGAGCCGGGAACCTAGCGCATTCTTGGTGGCGGCCCAAAGAAATCATTTTCCGGTAAAATCATTTTCCGGCCCCTCTATTCTCGACCCAATCCCCCGGATACTTCCTCTGGCTTGCGACTCGACAGCACTGCCTTCCAAATCGGAAGTTGAGTTTACGTGAAAAATCGAATTGAGGCATTAGTCGCACAGATCAGTGAAATCATCGTCGGCAAGGAGGAGACAATTCGCCTCTCGGTGGCGTGCATGCTCGCCCGAGGACATCTTCTGATCGAGGATTTGCCGGGGGTTGGAAAAACGACTCTTTCCCACGCCCTGGCCCGATCCATCGGCCTCGATTTTCGACGCCTCCAATTCACCAGCGACCTCCTGCCGGCCGACATCGTGGGCAACTCAATTTTTGATCGCGAACAGCAGCGCTTCATTTTTCATCCGGGCCCGCTTTTTTCGCAAGTGGTTCTCATTGATGAGGTCAACCGCGCGACTCCCAAGACACAGAGCGCCCTTTTGGAAGCGATGGAAGAAGGACACGTTACCGTGGATGGTTTGACTCACTCGCTCCCGCAACCGTTCTTCGTGATCGCCACTCAAAATCCCCAGCAACAGATCGGCACGTTTCCATTGCCGGAATCCCAACTGGATCGTTTTTTAATGCGGCTCGGCTTGGGTGTCCCGGATCGGGCGAGCGAACGCGCCCTCCTGCTTGGCATGGACCGCCGCGAAATGCTGATTCAACTCTCCCCAACCCTCAACTCCGGGAGCCTGATCGAATTGCAAACCGCGACCCGGGAAGTTCACGCCGCCCCCGCGATGCTCGATTACCTCCAGGATGTGCTGGCTGCAAGCCGACGCCTCCATCGCACAGGCCTTTCGCCAAGGGCCGGCATGGGGCTTCTTCGAGCCTCCCAGGCTTGGGCCTTAATGCAGGGCCGGCAAATGGTTTTGCCCGAAGATCTTCAAGCCGTGGGAGTCGCGGTCATGGCGCATCGCCTTGGCGGCGACCTGGACGCCACTTATGAATCCGGCCGGCTCCTCTCCCGGAGTATCATTGAGACTGTTCCTGTGCCGTAGCCTGGAATCACGCGCCGGAGATTGCATGGCCCGAACATTACTTTTTCCCAATCGCAACACGATTGGACTGTGCGCCATTCTCTTTGCCATGTGGTATGCCGGCGCCAGCCAGGCAAACGGGGCCGCTTATTTGCTTGGGTTCATTCTTGGATCCATCGCCCTGGTTTCCTCGCTTCATTGCTGGGCCAATGTCCGGGCCGTCACGCTTCGCGTCGATCCCGTCAACCCTGTCTTCGCAGGAGAAATGATCTCACTGAATGTCACCGCCGAAACTCAAGGCAAAGGGGCCCGTCCCGGCCTGCAGGTGCGGAAGGATTCCACCGCCGTGGGATTTGAGATCATCAGCACTGAGCGGCCACAATCCGTCGAAATCCGTTTCGTGGCTGAAGTCCGCGGCTGTTTCCCGGGCATCCCGCTGCGGATCGCCTCGCTCTATCCGCTCGGTTTCTTTACCGCCACGCGATGCCACCACTCCAATCAACTCTACTACGTTTATCCGAAGGCTGAGGGCGTCCTCCCGCTCCCCCGTTCGCATATTCCCAATAAACAAATCCGCGAAGGACTCAAAGGCGAAGGAGACGACTTTGCCGGCACCCGGGCCTATCAGACCGGCGAATCGCAGCGGCATATTGATTGGAAAGCAGTCGCCCGCGGGCAGCCACTGCTGGTGAAACAATGGAGCAGCGATGCCGATGAAACGTTGCACTTTAACTGGCACGATCTCCTTTCAATGGGATGGGAAGAACGCCTCTGCCAGCTCGCCCGCTGGATTGTCGTGGCTCAACTCCAGGGGGCAAGTTATGGACTCCATCTACCGTGGGAAACAATTGCGCCCGGCCGGGATGAGGCTCATTTCCACAAAACCCTTCGAGCCCTTGCCATCGCGCCGAGGGCCCCACAGAGCGAGGAGATCAGTCGATGAGTGCTGCGCCTGCTGATCGCTCCCCGGCCGCCGGCCCCCAAAGAAGCGCTATTGAAACCACAGCCCTCATCGGGGTGTCCGCCGGACTCATACTCGCGGCCGTTCCCCTCGTCGGCCAGGCGCCTCCCTGGACCCTCGCCCTCTTTGCGATCGCCATCGGGATTCGCCTTCGCGTGAATTTGAAAAGCTATCGGCTTCCCACGATTGGATTTAAAATCGTCCTTCTGGGCGCAGGCCTCCTTGGAATATCCCTGCAATTCCGGGCGGTGATCGGGATAGAACCCGGGCTGGGAATTCTCCTGCTCCTGCTCTCTCTAAAACTGCTTGAGACAAACTCACCGCGCGATTTCCATGTGCTCTCAGTCCTGGGGTGGTTCTTAAGTCTCTGCGCCCTGTTTTTCGCTCAAGATCTCGCCAGGTGCATCTATATCGGAATCGTCTGTGCTCTGCTGACAGCCTCCGTGGTCCGCTTCCATCGGGGGCCGGGCCCGAGCAGTTTTGGACGCTCCCTTCGCCTCGCCGCAGTCCTCCTCCTCCAGGCCATTCCACTCGTCGTGGTCCTCTTTTTCTTCTTTCCACGGGCCTATGGCGGATTCCGCTTCAACTTTAGCCGGACCGCAATGAGCACCAGCGGCATGAGCGACCGGATGGAGCCCGGGAGCGTCGCCACATTGGCCTTGAGCGATGCCCCGGCATTTCGCGTTGAGTTTCCAGACCAGTCATTCCCACCCGTCGCCGATCTTTACTGGCGCGGCGCCATCCTTTGGCACGGCGACGGGTTGCGCTGGGAAAAACTTCCCATGAACCAGAACGAGCCGGCGTTGCCCATGAAAATCGGCACTGGAATTCGACAGCGCATTGTCCTTGAACCCCATGGCGCCCGCTGGATCTTCGCCCTCGATCAGCCCGTAATCCCGGGCCCCAACATGACGCTGGAGGCTGGCAACTATCTTCAAAGCATCAGGCCGGTGGTGAATCCCCTCAAGTATGACGTGACTTCTTTCCGGGTTCTCAAGCCGATGCAATTGCTTCCTTCTCATCGCACCCAGGCCCTGCAGAAACCGACTCAGATTTCGCCTAAAATTCAGAGGCTCGTTGCCTCATGGCGCACCGGTGCTTCCGATGACCGGGCCGTGGTTGATCGCGCCTTCGCTTATTTTGGAACCGGTAAATTCATCTATACCCTTGAGCCCGGCACCCAGGAAAGCCTCGACGAGTTTCTCTTCGAACGCCGCAGCGGGTTCTGCGAACATTATGCGAGCGCCTTCGCCACCCTGATGCGGATCGCGGAGATTCCTTCGCGCGTGGTCATCGGTTACCATGGCGGCGAATTCAATGGCCTCGGCAATTACGGGATTGTCCGGCAATCCGATGCCCATGCCTGGTGCGAAGTGTGGCTCCCGAATACCGGCTGGACCCGGATCGATCCGGTCGACGCCATCGCCCCGGATCGCATCCAGGACGGCTTGACTGCATTTCTGGATTCCCAGTCGGGCGATTCCAGTCTCGATGCCGGTTCCGGGCGCCGCTCCGCGTCCGGCTTCCGGAGGATGTCCCGCCAGTTCCGCCTGGCGTGGGATGGCATCAATTTTCAATGGGGATTGCGCGTGATGAATTTCGATGAAACCACACAACGCTCATTTTTTGCTTCAATCGGCCTTGGCACAAGCCCGTGGCCTCGTGTCATTGCGTGGTCAGTTGCCGGTTGCGCACTTTTTCTCGGCGCCTTGCTGATTTACCTGCGCCACTCACACCGCCCGCGCGAGGATGCCGTCGTCCGCGGATATCACCGTTTCTGCCAGCGGCTCGCCCATGCGGGACTCCCTCGCGCCCCCCATGAAGGCCCACTCAAATATATCGAGCGGGCAGCTTCCAGTTTTCCTCAACAGGCGGAAATTATTCGCAAAATTGGGGTTCTTTACATTGGCCTGCGTTACACCCAAAGCCCCCCATCCCTGGATGAATTTTCCGGCGAGGTCCGTTCCTTCCAGAAAATCAAACTGCCACAATCCGGGAATTGAACGGGCGAATTCCAAAAACGCCTTTCCTCCTTGTCGGGGCTCGTTCAGGTTCCCGGCGTGCGACGCGCAATATATCCGGGCAGCTTTGATCCTGTAACCAACGGACACCTCGATGTCATCCAGCGTGCCGCCAAGCTTTTCGATGAAGTGGTCGTGGCCGTTGCGTTCAACGAGGAGAAAAAAAGCCTCCTCTCCGTAACCGAACGCATCGAACTCCTCCAGGCCACTGCTGGAGAAATGCCCAATATCCGCATCGCCCGCTTTGATGGTCTCCTTGTTGAGTTTGCCCGGGACCAGGGTGCGTGCGCGGTTGTGCGCGGATTGCGAGCCATCTCGGATTTTGAGTTTGAGTTTCAAATGGCCTTGATGAACCGAAAGCTGGAGGCCTCCATTGAAACCATCTTCCTAATGCCCAAAGAGGATTTCACTTACCTGAGTTCCCGAATCGTAAAAGAAATCGCCCGGCTCGGAGGAAACGTGGAAAGTTTCGTCCCGCACCCAGTCCTTGAAGCGCTGAGGAAAAAATTTGCTGCGGGGCAGGATAAATAGGCGAAAGTAACCCCCCTTGTGCCCGGAAGCGTCCGGAAAAACCCAAGCCCCACTTTTTAATGAAGGTCCATATCAAGCAAATACCCATCGAGGGAAAACAGATTGAAGGCGAAGCGGACAATGCGATCCTGGAACTCAATGAACCCGACCTGAGTGCTGTTGGCCCGGTGACTTACGCGCTTGAAGTCGGGCTCAGCGATGGCGGGCTTTTTGCCACCGGCCAGCTCGGAGTCGATCTCCAGATGCGCTGCGT
>JAYUPM010000411.1:0-3084 GCA_043760145.1 Spartobacteria bacterium | reverse complement strand
GCTGCTCCAGGGTCGCCATAACAGCCGTCAGCTCTTCCAGTTCGGTGGTCTTCTTGGCCACCTGCGTCGTCAACTCCTCCATCTTCGCCTTAAGCTCCACTGGATTCACTCCTTCAAACTCGAGTTCAAATTTAGTGAGCTTCTCCTTTGCGACGGCCAATTCCTCCGTCTTCGATGCGACTGCGGTCGCCGCGATTTTCATTTCCTCCGCGACCCTGGCCAGCTCCGCCTTATGGGTGGCGATATCCTTTTCCTTCTCCTCAATCGTCGCCTTGGCTGCGACCAGGTTCTCTTCGGTCGTCTTGAGCGTCAGCTCCATCTTGGCAAGGTTTGATTTGGCGGATACCAGGTTCGATTTGGTCCCCCGCAAATCCGTATGCAGAGCTTCCACTCTCCCTTTCGTCGCAACCGTAAACCCGGCGGTCACGATAATTATTAGGAGAGATATGCTGAGGAGGGTTTTTGCCATAACTTCAAAGGGACTAGTGTGGGTGGGGATGCGATTCGCCATGCAGCGGAACGCAGGGGTGCACTTTAAAGCCGTGAATTTTCGGCTTTGCAAGTGGTTTTACCGAAGATTGGCACAAAACGTTTGTCTTTGCGCAATGCTCCTCCATATTCGGCGCTCCGTCAGGGACTACGGATTGGGTGCTTACGAACCCCGCCAGGACCGGAAGGTAGCAACGGCAGTCTGACTTCCATTGTCGTAGCTCTCTGGCGGCTTTTTCCTCTTTGCTTGGACTCGGAGAAAAGCGACGGGACGTCGCTGCCACGACTCAATCCAGCGGCGCTTTGCTTTATTTCCATTTTTTTTCCTGTTGGCGCACTTGGACGATTCCATTTAAACGCGGGGCATGCTTCGCGTCCGGATCCACTTTGTCATTCTTGTCCTGCTCATGGGGGTGGTGCTGTTGCGCGAATCCCGCCAGCAACCGATGCGTGAGATTGACGAAAGCTTTGGGGATTTTCTGGCCCGCAATAGCCAGCGCACGGAAAAGAGCGCGCCGGCAACCCTGATTGCGATCGATGAGAGCAGTCTCAAGGATCATCCATGGCCATGGACGCCGCTCGACTTCGCCCTTTTTTTTCAGTCCGCCAACAGCTTCGCTCCCGACGCTCTCGCCACGGATGAAATTCTGCGCTGGGAATCCGACAATCCGAGCCAGCAGGCAAAGCTGCCTCAATATAAAAAGTTCCTGCGCGAACATCTGCTGCAGGCACCCAAGGTTTTGTTGGGGGCGCGCCTCGGGTTTCCCGAGGATCCACAAGTGATTCCACCACTCCAGGAAGTGCCGCTCGTGCGAAACGTGCATGGCGATATCCGGTCGATTGCGGAATTTACCACGATCGAGGCGCAGGCGGAGGAAGAGTTTGGTCTCTCAACGGTGGCTGGCTTCACCAATTTGGAACGCGCAAACAAGAGACATCATTCGGTGCCGCTTCTGTGGCGTTATCGAGGGCAGGTGGTTGCCTCATTTGTCCTCCAGGCGGTCATTCTCTGGGAGAAACTGACTCTCGACGATCTGGTGGTCGAAGCCGGCCAGCAGATCAAGGTGGGCGATCGTTTTGTGATTCCCATTGATGCGCGGGGCGAGATGCGCGTCGATTTCGGCGTCCCGCGCAATGTCTATAGTTTTGACGAATTGGTTCTGGCCAGTGCCCAGTTTGATGCCCAAACCACGCCAGTAATTCCGATTGAGAATCTCAAGGGGAAATTCCTTCTGCTTTCGCGGACCGATCCGGCGTCCCAAACTTTGCGCCTGGCCGCAGGCCGCCAAGGATCCCCCGGGGAACTCATGGGCGCAGCGATCGCCACGATCCAGAACCGGTGTTTTCTCAAGAGATCCCCGGCCTGGTTGGAGTATGCGATCATACTTCTGGCGATCATCCTGGGATGGTTCGTGCCACGCTGGCCTGTCTGGGCCGTGGTCGCGGGCGCGATCGTTGCCATTATCGCATACACGATGGGCGCCCTCGCCTTATTCGCAGCCACATTGATCTGGATGCCCGTGGTCGTGCCCGGTGGCCTGGCATGTTTCATCGCCCTCTACCGGCGCTTGAGCCCCTGGCGGTGATACACAACTTCAATTGCCCCCTCGGCATCCACGGGATCTGGGTCCCACTCCGATTCCTTGCTTTTGAAAACTCACCGCCTACTTTCCCACCCCACCCATGGCCCAGGAACAGAATATTGAAGCAGCCCGCGCGAAAATTCAGCGCCTCGTCGATGAGATCGCTGCCCTTAGTAAAAAGGAGATGCGAAGTGAGGATTATTTCGCCCAGTTCCTGGATTGCGCGGTCCAGGCGTGCGATGCCAAGGGAGGCGCGGTTTGGCTGGTCGGCAAAAGCGGGGCCGAGGGCAAAAATGAATTTCAACTAGCCGCGCAGGTTGATTTTGAATCGAGCCTTTTCCAGCGGGACGAGGAGCAGCGGGCCAATATCCTGAGGTTCCTCACGGAGGTGGTTGAAAAAAAGCAGCCGATGGTCTTCGCTCCCGCCCATGCCCAGAGTGATCCGGGTTCGCTCCAGTCCCAGCTCCAGCAACTCCAGGGCGGTGCTCCCCAGCCCCAAGGGAACAAAACTCCCTATCCATTTCTCCAGGTCCCGCTGTTTTTAAAGGAACAGGTTTTAGGCGTTGTCCAGGTATGGTTGCAGCCGTATGTGGCGGCGCCAAACTACGCGGAGTTCGCGACCTTCCTCACCTCCCTTGCCAGTTATGTGGAGCAGCATCTCCAATCGCGCCGGCTCGGGAACCTGGTGCTCGAAACCCAGCGGCTACAGCATCTCTTGAAATTCACCAGTGACGTGGCGGGCTCCCTCGACGCGCTGGAGGTTGCCCGACTCGCGGCCAATTACGGACGGGACTTGATCGGATGCGAACGCTGCTCGGTCGCCATCGTGCACGGCGACCATTGGAAAGTGCTCGCCATCTCGGGCCAGGAAACCGTGGAGAAAAAGAGCTCCATGGTGAAAGCCATGGGTGCCTTTATCGAAGCCCACGCACTCCCGGAGCTGGTCATCCTAAGCAAAAAAGAACTCCTTGCCCGGGCCGGGAGCGAAACTCCTGAGGCGCCAGTTTCCGAT
>JAYUPM010000410.1:0-7950 GCA_043760145.1 Spartobacteria bacterium | reverse complement strand
CACGCGAATAAATAGGGCGTCTCCTTCCGATAGGTTTTGTAGTGCGGCTGTCCTCTGCCGCTTTGCCCCGCGACCACTTGCGAATGCGCTGTATCGTTTTCATGGTTAGCCTCCCTTCTGCTGCCCTGACGGCGCGCGAGACGCGCGCTGATTGGAATTGGTGGCCGGGTGCGCGTCAACAACTGGCGAATCCCAGGAAAATAGCTCGATTGCCATCTGTTAAAGCGTTTCGGTAAGGCATTCATTCGCTCATCCGCGATCCCGACCGCTCGATTTGAAACCTTCCTCCCTCAAGCCACCACAGTTTGTCTGTCCCCTTTTTCTCTTGGCCCTTTGCTGAAGGGCAAACGCCCAACGGCGGGAAAGCAAAATGGCGGGAAATGAAGTCGCCTTGATCGCTCGGGCCGGGCACAAAGGGCGGTTCAATGTCCATTGCCACCAAGACCGGAGACAAAGGGACCACGGCGCTCATGTTCGGACGCCGGGTCTCCAAGAGCGATCCGCGCATCGTTGCCAACGGGGCATGCGATGAACTCAATGCCGCCCTCGGGATGGCACGCGCCTTTTGCACCCAGGCGTTCGTGACTGACCATTTATTGGAAATCCAAACGGAATTGGTGGTCCTGATGGGGGAACTGGCGGTTGCCGAGGAGGATCGGACGCGCTACGCGGAGGCCGGGTTCAAGTTCGTGGAGGCGGCCATGGTCGATCGTCTGACGGCCCGGATCGACGAACTGGAGCGCGATCATAAGATCAGTTTCAAGCATTGGGCCACGCCCGGTGCCTGCAAGGAAAGCGCGTTCCTCGACCTTGCCCGGACCGCGTGCCGACGGGCGGAGCGGGTGGTGATCGAGCTGGGCGAGGCGAGTTTTCCTGTGAATCCCGATAGCATCCGCTATTTGAACCGGCTCTCGGACTTGTGCTGGCTCTATGCCCGCTGGGTGGAGACGCAGTTGGGGGTGGGGTGAGGGGACGGGCTGAATCGTCCTCGTCCTCGTCCTCGTCCCTCGTCCTCGCTCTTTGGGCTTTGGTTCATTGAGGAGTCCAGAATCGAGGACGATGGACGATGGACGATGGACGATGGACGATGGACGATGGACGGGGGACGATGGACGGGGGACGAGGACGATGGACGATCCAATCGCCGTCATCCCCTCCCAGCCCGTCACCGTCACACCCCGTCAAATTTTCCGAAATGGCCCTTGCGCTCGCCATTCTCATGGGGCATGCTTCGCGCCCTTTTCCAAAAAGCACGCCTACTATTTATGTCTACAGAATTGATGACGGAACTCCTCGAAGCCGGGGTCCACTTTGGCCACCAAACCAAACGTTGGAACCCGAAAATGAAGCCATTTATTTTTGAGAAGCGCAACGCCATTTACATCATTGATCTCGGGGCCACAGTGCGGCAGCTCGATGGGGCGACCAAGTTTCTGAGCAGTGTGTCGGGACGCAATGGGAAGATCCTTTTTGTCGGGTGCAAAAAGCAGGCGCAGGAAGCGGTCAAGGAAGCGGCCCAGGCTTGCAACCAGTTTTATGTCAATCAACGGTGGCTTGGCGGCACCCTCACCAATCTCACCACCATCCGCAAAAGTATTGCCCGCTTGAAGTTCATTGAGGAGATCGAAAAGAACCCGATTTTCAGCAAGATGGGCAAAAAGGAACTCGCGGCACTTGGGCGGGAAGGGGAGAAGTTGAAGCGCAATCTTGAAGGGATTCGGAACATGGAGAAGCTGCCCGACGTGATGGTTGTCATCGATACGACGCGGGAAGCCATTGCGGTGGCCGAGGCAAAGCGCCTCAAGATCCCGATCGTCGCCATCGTCGATACCAATGCCGATCCGGAACTGATCGATTATCCGATTGCCGGGAACGATGACGCCATTCGCGCCATCCGCATCATTTTACAGAAGATCGTGGACTCGATTGTATCCGGCAACACAGCGCCAGCCCGCAAAGAGCAGGCAGCGCTCGCCGGCGTCAGCGAATAACTCTTTTAAGACGAGATTTTCCGCAGAGACGAGGGCAACCCGCTCTCGTCTCTGCCTTTTTAAACACACACCTATTATGAGCACTCCTGTTGTTATCGATGCCCAGTTAGTCAAAACCCTCCGTGAGAAAACCAATGCCGGCTTGATGGAATGCAAGCGCGCGTTGGCGGAATCCAATGGCGACATGGAAGGCGCGGTGGATATTCTCCGGAAGAAAGGTGCCGCGGGCGCCGCCAAGAAAGCGGATCGGGAAGCCAAGGACGGGATCATTGCCCAATACATTGCGCCCGGGGCAAAGGTCGGTGTCCTTGTTGAGATCAATTGCGAAACCGATTTCGTCGCCAAGAACGATAGCTTCAAGGCGTTCTGCGAGGAGATGGCTAAAAAGATCGCGGATCAACCCGACGTCGATCTCGAAAATGATCGTGTCCAGGCTGTCCAGAAGATTGGCGAGAACGTCCGGATCCGGCGCAATGCGCGGATCGAAGTGCAGGGCAACGGATTGGTTGCGGCTTACATTCATACCGGCGGGAAAGTGGGGGTCCTGGTGGAAGTGGGGGCGGACAAGGATGCGACGGCGCAGAATGACGAGTTCAAGCAACTGGTGCGTGACATTACGCTTCAGATCGCGGCGGCGCATCCGATCAGCGTGGATCGTTCGGCCGTTCCGCAAGCGTTGGTGGAGCGTGAGCGCGAAGTGTATCGGGGCCAGGTGCCTCCCGGCAAACCGGCCAACATCATCGAGAAGATCATCGATGGGAAGATGGACAAATTTTACAGCCAGTCGTGCCTGCTCGACCAGGCGTTCATCAAGAACCCCGACCTGAGTGTGACTCAATTATTGGCTGAGAAAAGCAAGGCGCTTGGCGAGAACCTTTCGATCCGCAGCTTCGTCCGTTACTCGGTCGGCCAGGAGCTGTAGATCCTCTTCCTCTAATCATCGGAGACGAGTGAGAGTGAGAGGACGCCGGACCCGCTGAAGCCGGAACTACAAACCTTTCCCTTCCAGTGAATTAGACCTTTCCCTTTGCGGCTGGGACTTTCAGGTTCAAAGGATGACCGAGGCCCAACAACAGACTATAGATAAAGTATTCGAACTTCTGAGCGAACACTTCGACCACGCAGTCGTGGCCGTTGGCGCATACGACGAAGACAAGCAATACAGCACAGCCGCATCCTTTTCCGGCGGAGTTGCCGCGGCGATCGGGCTTTGCAAGCTATACGAGGCCAAGTGGACCGAAGAACATTTGTGGGGCGTCGAAGACGACCACGAATAGCCAGTCAGCGCTGACCCGGTTCCCTGCGCTCCCATTCTCGGACATCGCCCTCAACGATTCGGAACATTGGATGAGGGTCCGGGATTTTGATGGCTCGGCTTTGGCGATAAAGATCAGGGGCACGAACCTGAAGCTTTGCGCGCAAATGGCTCCATTCGAAAAGTAACTGACCATCTGTCTCCGCGACTTGAGTGGTGAGCCGTTTTCCTGAAATCTTCGAGTGGTCGAAATGATACCCTCGCTGGTCCGCTTCCTCGGCGATTCCAGCAAGGAACGTGGCAATCGCTTCGACCGGTTTCTTGTGGGCGCGGAACCGGGCTAACTGGCTGTGGTTCGTGTATCCACGGGTGCCACCTTGCAACACTTTCTGGGCAAGCAACGCCTCGCGCCAGGCGGCGACAAGGCCTTTCACATCAAGGTATTTGGGGTGTAGTGTCCAGAGGCGCATAATGCGAAACAACGAGGACGAGGGACGAGGAGGAGGAGGAGGAGGACGATGGGATTAGCTCCGGTCCATGCTCACCACGGCAAAGGCGGAGTGATTGTGGATGCTCTCATGGTTGACGGCTCTTACTTCAAACCATGCGATCCGGGGGTCTTCGCGCAGATAACCGGCGACGTTGCGCACCACATCCTCGACGAACACCGGGTTGTCGTAAGCTTGCATGGTAACGAAGCGTTCGTCGGTCCGCTTGAGCAGGGGATAGATCGGCGCTGAGGCCGATTTCTCGGCGACCTCGATCAGTTCCTCGATCCAGATCATCTGCCATTGGCCGGATGCGTCCCGGTTCATCCGGACCGAGATGGTGACATACCCGCGCTGATTGTGGGCGCCGTAATCGCTGATCATCTTTGAGCACGGGCAAAGGGTGCTCACCGGCACGGCGACGCGAAGGATGAAGTCGTCCTTCGTGCCGGTGGAATTGCCGATGAAAGTGCAGCGATAATCCATGGGCGCCTTGAGTCCGCTTACGGGCGCGGTGCGTTGGAGGAAGTAAGTGAACTCCAGTTCGATCTGGGCCGACTCGGCATCGAGGCGCTGTTTGAGTTCGTGAAGGATTGTCGGGAGCGTCCGCATCGTCACCTCGCCCTGATGTCGGGCCAGCACCTGGAGGAACCGGCTCATGTGGGTTCCCTTGAAATGATGCGGCAAAGTCACAGACATCGAGATCTTCGCGGCGGCTTGCCGGCTCTGGTTCTCGCGGTCCAACACCACGATCGGGTAGGTCAAATCGCAGACACCCACCTGATCAATCTCGATCCCGCGGACATCAGGAGTTTTCTGGATATCGACCAGGTCAGTGGCCGTTGGTTGGGAGATTTTCGAGCTCATTGGCGCGGCTCGAAATATTCCGCCCAGGAACTGCTTGTTTCCCAAAGGCGCACGTTCACGACCCGGAGCGAGGCGCGGGCGGGATAGCGCGACTGTTCGCGTGCCGCATACTGGGCGAGGTGGACGTTGAAATGATCGTAAATGGCTTTTGCCATGACCTCGGTGGTCGGATCGATGTGATCAAACCCAATGATCCGTTCGCCATAAGCCGCCTTCAGGTCGGCGAATTTTGGGTCGTCCGTATTCACGCACATGGCGTGGTCATATTGCTCCAGAAACGCATCCATGATTTCCCGCACCACTTTGAAATCGCACACCATGTCGCTCCCATCGAGCTCCTCGGCTTCGAGCACAAACTCCACTTTGCGCGTGTGCCCATGCGGGAACCGGCATTTGTCGGGATGCTTGGAGAGCATGTGCCCGCTTTCAATTTCGAATATTTTGCAGATGCGATATGCCATGGTCAGGTCCCCTTGGTGTTTCCAAAAAGCGCGATGTGGAGCCGGTTGCAATACCTGTATCCGTGGAGTTTGCACAGTTCGACGAGCGTCTCGGCGCGACCATCGAGGATTCCGGTCTCGGTCCCCTGGGGCATCAGGAGGATTTTAAATGGCGCAATGTCCTCGCCGATTTCGTTCAAAAGGGCTTCGATCTCACGCATCTCATTGTCGGATTCCACCACGAACTTTATCTGGAACGGGTAACTGCTTATCCACTCCCGCAGTATCGCCGGTTGAAGCCGCAGCTTTTCATGGCGCTCACGCCAGCCCTGCCCGAGTTCGGTCGGCGTGGAATTACTCAGCTTCGGGCTCAACGAAGCGAGGTCGCATGCGATGCCTCCCGGCGCAATTGTCCCGGCGGTTTCAATCGTGATATGCATCCCGGCTTCCCGCAGCCGTGCGGCAAGGTCACAAATCCCTTTGGCCACCATCGGTTCGCCTCCGGTCAAAACCACATGCCGCGCGGGATATCGGGCCGTCTCTTCCACGATCCGGTCGATGGAGGTCTCCTCGCCTTCCGGATGCCACGAAGCGTATTTGGTGTCGCACCAGCTGCAGCGCAGATTGCATCCCGCGAGCCGGATGAAAACCGAAGGAACCCCGGTGAGTTCGCCCTCGCCCTGGATCGAGTAAAAGATCTCGGAGACTAACATTGCTTCGGTTGCGGTTGCGGCTTTGGCGGCAATGGCGCATGGCTCGCGTATTTGGTCGGGTCGCTCAGACCAGCCAGCACAAAGGATTCCCGGCGTTCAACGCATGTCCCGCATTCGCCGCAATGCTCCTCACCCCCGGCATAGCACGACCAGGTCTGCGCAAAATCAACCCCGAGCCCGCTCCCGTGTTTCGCGATGCCAGACTTCGTCATCGCAATGAATGGCCGCAGTATCTCGATCCCGGCATATGTCCCGAGCCGCACCGCATCGCTCATGGCGCGCATGAAATCTTCGCGGCAATCGGGATAAATGGCGTGGTCACCCGAATGCGCGGCAATGACCAGCGCCTCCGCCCCGCGGCTTTCGGCGAACCCGGCGGCGATGGCGAGGAGAATCCCGTTACGAAAAGGGACCACGGTTTTCTTCATCGATTCCTCTTCGTAATGGCCACGCGGGATTTCGCCGCCGCTCTTCAGCAGATCCGAGGCGAAATATTGACCGATGAAATCCAGGGGGATGATCACGTGCGGAATAGCCATGGAAGCGGCTTGCCGGGCGGCGAACGGGATCTCGCGGGCGTTATGTTTGGCACCGTAATCAAAACTCAGACACGCGGAAACCTCATGATTCTGGCGCGCGTCAAAGAGGGCGCAAACCGAGTCCATCCCGCCACTCAAGAGCACCACGACGCGTTTGCGCGCACTCATGCCGGGTGTGATGCATCCACGGTCACCGTGATCCCGCCCCTCGCCGCGAACTCGCCATGCACCATCATTTGGCGCGGAGCACAGGCCGTTACAAGATCTTCGAGGATCCGGTTCACCACCTCTTCGTTGAAACTGCGGGTGTTGCGGAAGGAGGCCAAATAAAACTTCAATGACTTGGTCTCAATGCACCGTTTGCCCGGGATATATTCGATCCGGATCCTGGCGAAGTCGGGCTGGGTCGTGATTGGACAAAGCGACGTGAAATCCGCGCATTCAAACCGAACCCAATATTCGCGTTTAGGGAACCGGTTTTCGAAGCTCTCCAGGATGGTGGCCGAAGGTTCTGCAGGGTATGAGGCACCGGCCTTGCCAAGAAGGGTGAGACCGCGGCGTGATGTTTTTTTCTCCTTTGTCATGACATGTCCGGGGGCAGGACTAAGACCAGATGCCCTCGGAGGCAAACGCGAACTAGCACCCCAAAATCGTCCTCGTCCTCGTCCTCGTCCCTCGTCCTCGTTTTTTCACGTGTCAGCTGCGCCTATTTTTGCGGGCCGAAATTTAAAAAAAAGCACCGACGAGTGAAATTGAACCACCACGGCACGAAGGCACCAAGCAATGAAAAGAACGAGGACGAGGACGAGGACGAGGAGGAGGGGATGGGACCCAATCCGAGAGCGCCAGAGGACAGGCGCACGACAAAACGCTCTCGCGGGAAATGGCGCGCCCCATACTCCGACAGGTGTTAGCGATTTAAAAACGGGGCAGAGGGCGGCTGGGAAGCCGCCCCTCCCAGTTTCCGAAACAGATACGGAAAGCCGCCTCTCCGATTACTTGGCAGCCATTACACTTTTGCGGAGCAGGTCGAGCGCGGCTTGGGTGGCGAGGAATTTGAAGGTCTCGCGATCTGTGGGAAAAGTGCGGGCCACCAGTTCAGTGGTGCCTTCTTTTGATGCCAGCGCGATGTAGACGGTGCCCACCGGTTTATTTGGTGTCCCGCCGCCGGGGCCCGCGATGCCGGTTGTGGCCAGGGCGAGATCGGCCCCGGAGCGTTGAAGCGCTCCATTCGCCATCGCCTCGGCGACTTGCGGGCTGACTGCGCCGTGCATTTCAATCAGTGCGGGGTCCACGCTGAGGTCGCGGATTTTGGATTCGTTTGCGTATGTCACGTATCCCGCGAGCAAGACTGCGGAAGCCCCGGACACATTGGTGATCCGGTGGGCGAGATAGCCGCCTGTGCATGATTCGGCGGTCGCCACCGTTTGATGGGCGCCCGTAAGAAGCGCAACCACGACTTCTTCCAAAGAACGGCCATCGCTTGAGATGACATGGCTGCCGAGCTTCGTGGAGATGATCTGCCCGGCTTGTTTCAGGCGCGCTGGGCTCCCAATGATCCGGATTTCCACCTCGCCCGGACGCGCGCAATATCCGAGCTCGATCCCGAGCTCGAGCAGGTCCTGGCCGATCTCCGCCTCGACTTGCGATTCGCCCA
>JAYUPM010000409.1:0-7953 GCA_043760145.1 Spartobacteria bacterium | reverse complement strand
CCCCCTCTGCGTCTCTGCGCCTCTGCGTTAAATTCTCCCTCCGGTGGGTTCAGTTCTCTGGGTTGCGCCCCCCGCCAAAAAGAATACATTGTATTTGCATTTGGTCCCATCCAGCCGCACGTTCCGGTCGTCGTTCCGATCGCTGGTTCTTCTGCCCCGTATATAGCCACTCAGCCCGGCCCGATGTTCCCCTTTATGCGTTCCGGCCCCCATCGTTTTTCCGCAACCGCCGCCTTGAACGGCTCGCACGGCCAATTTGTCCCGTGTCAGGCGGATAAGCGGGCGGGTTTTTCGCTGGTGGAGATTTCGCTGGCATTGGGGATCATCGCCTTCGCGTTCGTGGCCCTATTCGGGTTGATCCCGGTGGGCTTGAAGACTTTTGAGGGCGCCATGGATGCCACAGTCCAAGCCCAGATTCTCCAGGTGATCAGTTCCCGGGCCCGGCAGGCGAAGTTTAGCGAGCTTCATACCATGGATGTTTCCAATGACTCCTCGGCGGCCAAGACCACCCCCGATTATT
Organism: Spartobacteria bacterium; assembly: GCA_043760145.1. GTDB lineage: Bacteria > Verrucomicrobiota > Verrucomicrobiia > Chthoniobacterales > Chthoniobacteraceae > CAIURC01. Next base: position 7,433 of record JAYUPM010000409.1, on the reverse strand, counting down.
TTTTTGATGATCAAGGCCGGGAGCTCCCCGGGACCACGGGCGATACCCTCGAAAATTACATTTACGCTGCGGCCGTAAGCATGCCGAAGGGAACAAAGGCTTACACCGAATACCCGGCTGGCGAAGCCCCGTATGCGAACCCTCAGGTGGCGACGATCCGGATAGTGATCACCAAGCGGACCGCCCCCAAGGAGGAGCGGGTCTTTACCATTTATATCGCTAACAACGGCTTATGAGAAATCGGTTTATGCGAGCAAGAGACCGGCTCCATCCCGCCTTCACGCTGGTTGAACTCCTGCTCTCCATGACGGTCCTCTCCGTCATTTTGCTGATCACCCTCTCGATGACCAATAGCATGGCGACCCTCTTTAGCCGGACCCGGGCGAAGATCGATACCTTCCAGGAAGCGCGGGCGGGATTTGAATCAATGACGCGGCGGGTAAGTCAATCGATGCTGAACACGTATTGGGATTACGAATATGAGGCATCGGATGCTGCGAAAAAGAAAAGTCCGATAGGTTATGCGCGGCAAAGCGAACTGCATATTGTCAGCGGGCCGACAGGACACAATGCGCATCCACTTTTACCGGACTCGGAGATCAAGACGGTGACTCATGGGATATTCTTCCAGGCACCCACAGGATTCGGCACGGTAAAGAGCGGGGATGAGCAGAATGCGACACTTAGCAACCTGCTGAATGTCACCGGGTATTATATCGATTACTCGAGCGACCTGCAGGATCGGCCGCGGTTTCTAAAGACGATCGTCCCGGAGAAACATCGGTTCCGGTTGCTGGAGATGAATGTGCCGACCGAGAACCTTCAGACTTATGTTGCCACATCAGGATTTACGACTTCGGCGGACAAAGCGTTTGATTGGTTCCGGTTTCCAGCGGTTAACTTTGCCAAGAATCCACGGAAGGAATCCGATCCGCGCGGGGTGCGGATGCTTGCCGAGAACATCATCGCGCTGATCGTTTACCCGCAACGTTCGCCGAATGATCCGGTTCCCGAGGGCGTTGTGAAGGAGTTGGCTCCGGCGTATTACTATGATTCGCGGGCTTATATAAGCGAACCAACTGACATTAATAAACGGACTCGCAACCAACTGCCTCCGATTGTCCAGGTAACGATGGTTGCAATCGACAAACAATCGGCGGAGCGCCTGATGCTCGGCGAGGCCGACCCAACCATCCTTCCCGCCTCCCTCAACCTGAACAAGCTGTTCGGCAAACCAAGCACCGGATCGGGTGCCGGAGAAGAGGCAGGAGATCAATATCGCAAGGATTTAAAGACACTTGAAGAGATCCTTTTGGCCAAGAATTTGAGCTTCCGAATTTTTTCCAGCAGCGTAAATATCCTCCAGGCCAAATGGAGCGAGAAGTAAGCAGTAAGAAGCAGCAAACAGTTCGTCCCGTGATGATCCCCGAACCAAAATCTCAGTCCCAGAAAAGCGACGGGATGTCGCTGCCACGAGGCGCTTTTTCCCTGGTGGAACTCCTTGTGGTGATGGCGGTGATTCTCATCATCCTGGCGTTTACCGTCCCGGCCTTTCAGAGCATCGGCGGCTCCACCAATCTCACAACCGGCGCTTCCATTATTACAGATCACCTGGAACTCGCCCGCCAGACAGCCCTCACAAAAAACCAGGTCGTCGAAGTCCGCTTTTACAAAATCCCTGCCGAGGGGAATCCGGAACTGGCTTATCGCGCGATCCAACTCTACTCTTATTCGGAGCCGTGGCGGGATGCCTCGGGGAAGTTTGTGACCGACGAAAACCAACTGGCCGTCGCCATTACCAAGCTTCAACGGCTGCCGCTTGGGATCGTTATCTCCGATGAGCAGAAGTATTCCACCCTGATCAATATCAATTCCAACACGCGCCCTGAAAAAACAGGGTTGGTCCCGGGAATCACCGATCCTGTGAATTACCGGTATTTCCGATTTGGGCCGAGTGGTTCAACGGATCTCAATCCCAACGGGGCAAAGGCCGATGAATGGTTTTTGACTGTGAAACCCGAAATGGCCCCAGCGGAGAGCGACCGTCCGGCCTCCAATTTCATTACGGCAATGCTGGATCCGGTATCCGGACGGACCCGTATATACCGGCCGTGACTTGGGAAATGAAGAAACGAGAATGCCGAATGACGATTAAGAGAAACACGCATATGAAAAGAACATCTCATTCCGGGATCGCCTTGGTGATCGTCCTAGCAATGCTTGTGTTGTTATCGGCCCTGGTGGTTGCATTTATGGTCAGTGTGAAGACCGACCTTTCGGCTTCACAAAGTTATCAAGGGGGAGTCACCACGCGTGTCCTGGCCGATTCCGCAGTAAACCTTGTGATCGGGCAGATCCGGGAGGGATCGACACAGGAAGGGAAAGCATGGATCTCACAGCCGGGGTTGGTTCGGACGTTCACCGTGGATGGGGTTCCATCCCAAGCTTTCAAGCTATACTCCGCCGAAACAATGGTCGAAGGCACCTCCTTTGATCCGACCAAGTCCGAGGATAAACCATCTGAAACCAGCCGGACCTCGCCCGGGCATTGGAGCAGGCAGCCGGCGCTTTGGACGGATCTAAATGGACCTGCGACCAACGCCACAAAGCGGGATTCTGATGGAAAGCCGCTGATGGTTTTTCCGATTCTTGACGGGAACCACTTCAACTCACTTGGAGAGATGGCACTCAATGGAGTGGATAAGTCCGTGGAAGGGTTTTGGATCGATGAATACAAAGAGCGCGACGTGGAGATGCCGGTCCGATGGCTTTATATGTTGCAGGACGGGACAATTGCCCCCGGGACAAAGGGAGTGAATCCGAATGAAGCAATTGTAAAGGTCGCGACCAAGGAGAACCCAGTTGTTGCCCGGATGGCGTTTTGGACCGATGACGAATCAGCGAAGGTAAATATCAATACGGCCTCGGAAGGAACATTTTGGGATACGCCGGTGTGTAATACCCAGCCGGGGGTGGCTGTGGGAAGCAATGACGCGAGGAAATTATATGTGAACAATGTTGACCGTGTTTATGAATGGGACCTGGCTGAGCGGATCGGAGCGGTAAACGAATTTCAGAGATACCCCGGGCATCCCGCAACTACCTGTCTATCGCCGATTTTTGGATTGGAACTGGCCAAATCGCTTAAGTTAACCAAGGCCCAAACACTTGAAGGGGTCACGCGGTCGCGCTATGTGGAGGAGTTTATGAAGATTGCACCGAGGGTGGCTGGCAAGAATCACAGAAAGTCCGGGGAAGCGGTGAACCAGGATTACAGTTCGCGGGGCGGGACAGTGCGAGCTGGAACCGACCAGCGCGGAAACTGGCAGTTACTCGATGCGACCGCGCAGATTGCGGATGTAGATCTGCGGCGGGTGATCAAGGATGGGGACCGGCTTTATGCGACAGTTGACGAACTTGCATTCAAACCGTTGGAGATGAATCCGAGTCAGCCTAACGAACGCGGACCGACGTTGCTAGCCAAGCGTGGAAATGATGACAAATCCCGGGAAATGATTGAGATGACGAGATTCCTGATAACTGCGAACAGCAAGGCCCCTGAACAAAACCTTTTTAATTTGCCGCGGGTCGCGGTATGGCCAGTGCGCGATGAAGAGAATCGCAGGACCAGTGCGGACAAGCTTATCGCATTTAGCACAACGGTAGGTGATAAGTCAGTAAGCGGCGTGCAGTTTCCTATGATAGTGCAGCGGAGCGATCCGGCGAGCAGCACATACGATTACAATAACATCCCGAACAACCAGCGCCTGTATAGTTACTTACAGTCGTTAATGTCACGTCCGATTGTAGGGTGGGCGCCGCAAGCGGGAGCTAGCCCAAGTTTTGCTGGGAAGTATGGGGACGATAGTGATCAGATTTTAACTGAGATTTTTGATTATATCCGATGCACAAACCTGGTCGATCAAAGCGACCGAAGTGATAAGTTGAACAGGATACCGTATACTAATCCAAAAATTGGCGGGATTGATTCGTGTGATATCAAAATGAGGACCAAGCGCGGGCATGTGTTGCCATTGGTAATCCGTGAAGATAACCCGGCAACTTCTCGAGATGAGTCGTTACGCGGGTTTGGACGGATCCCGACAATCTCTGAACTGGCCCTGGTGATGATCAATAAAACACCCAATCCGAATACTCCTAATCAGACCATTGAAGCTTCCCTGCTTCCGGAACTGTTTTCTCCGATGGCTGGGTTCTCGGCTCTTACTAATGATATCCGGATCGAGTTCTCTGATATGAGATTCGAGGTTAGGCATAATGGGCCCGGAGGCGTGCGGGCCTTGCTGTTTCCCCGGGCCATATATCCTGCTATTTACGATGTCGGGAGGATTACTTCGGTTGAGGATCATGAGTCGAAAGTGGGTGGTATCATCGGAGTCCGTTCCCTGCTGGAGCCTGCGACCGACCGTTACCCTCCTAATTCTGGGTCTCCAAATGATTCTTGTCCGCCGACCGCTGAGTTTGTGGTGCCGAAAGCAGCAACGAAGTTGTTTATCACGGTGGGAAGGGTGACAGTTAAAATCTTCTCTCCGGGGGATCCCAAGCATCCCATTAAGAATCTGATTCAGGAATTCAGATTTGTATTCCCAGATTTTTCAGTCCCGGTGCCGAGGCATGTGGCAGGGGAAGGGGAAATGGCGACAGGAGGATCTCCGGGAGTTCCATCGAAAGTCAAAGGTGAGCGATTCACCAATGGGCAGTATCAAAATATGATATTTCGCGGTGACACTGATGGAGATGTTGTGCGTTCCGTGATGCCGGTTGGAGCAGGGATCAAAGGCGACATGCGATTAATAGCGGCGCGCTCCATTATTGCTCAGGGAATATTTTCAAGTTCCGGACCTCGCTATGCGGTGGACACTTATTTTAAAGCGCATTCATTGCGTTCTGGATGGGATAAAATCCATGAAGGCGCAAGACACGGGACTCTGGTGAATCCCACTGGAACTGGCGTTGGCATGGACCAATACAACATTTCTGCCCCCGATATTCCTGAAGGGATTAGTGGGGTAACAAATTCAGCCGGTCAACCGGGGGATTGGGACAATGGAGCGGGCTGGATCGTTGATGGGGCTTACGTAAACAAAGCGGACGAAGGGTCTGCAAGGCATCGACATGGTCAGAGTGGAGGAATGAGTACATTCGCGGATGAAGCTCCTTACATTGGGTGGGGCTGGGCAGGGCAGGATTTTGATGGCGAAGAATCTTCATTCTTTGCGCCGAACAAACAGATCGCATCGCCGGTGATGCTTGGTTCGCTTTCCACTGGAGTGAAGGCAAATAAACCATGGCAGACATTATTGTTTCGGCCGGCAAAAGCGTATTTGCCGGGTGGACCTAATCATCCGGGCAGCGCCAGGACAGGGCCACCGGATCATCTATTGCTGGATCTATTTTGGATGCCAGTTGCGGAGCCTTACGCGATCAGCGAACCGTTCGCCACCGCTGGGAAAATCAATCTCAACACGCAGGTGGTGCCGTTCACCAATATAAAACGGCACACAGGGCTGCATGCGGTTCTTAAATCCTCCAAGATCACGGCGCTTAATCCTAATCAGCAAGATAACAGAGGCCGTTTTGTAGATAACTACAAGCGGGTTGGTTCCGTTGGTGCTTCCATGGGTGATGAAGGTGGCGGGCAAAGGGTCCCAGTGCGGCGGAATATCGATATCGAAAATACCATCCGTCAGATCACTGACCGGCTCGACAAGAACAAGCCATTCGTCTCGGCTTCCGAGATTTGTGACATCCCATTGATCCCTGCCAACATGCCTGAGTTGGTGAATAAACCGAACTTCACCAAAACGACTAAATTGACGGAATACGATACGAAGCTTAGGGCATTTTGGGATGCGCATAAGTTAACCGGCGATAACAGCCTTGAGCGGCCTTACTCGACGATCTATCCGCGCCTTACCACCCGCTCCAACACTTACACGGTGCATCTCCGTGTCCAGAGCCTGCGCAAGGTCCGTGGTGGGACTAATGATCCGACCGTCTTTACCGAAGGCCGGGACCTGATCGCAGGCGATTTCCGCGGCTCCTTTGTCGTTGAGCGTTATCTTGATCCAAATACCGCAGGGTTTGTGAGGCCCGACGGCTCATCGACCACCGAGCTCGATCCAAGTGCGGTTTTAGGGCCTTACCGGTTCCGCGTCGTGAGCAGCAAACAGTTCACGCCGTAGGGGAAAAGCGGAGAGGGAAAAGCGGAAAGCGGAAAGCGGAAAGCGGAAAGCGGAAAGCGGAAAGCGGCGTGGCAGAGGCGTCCGCATCTGTTTAGCGCATTTCGGGGTTTGTAGTTCCGCATTTATGCGGTTCAGACGCCCTCCTTTCTCGATCTTCATCTGTGTAAATCTGCGAAATCTGTGGTTAAAAAGTTCTCCTCTGCGGGATGGCTGTAAACTGAAAACTCTTGCTCGCCATATTGCTCCCATTGCGTTTCAACTCCCAGCGTGTCTTCAGAAAGCCCCCACCCCACAATCGATCCACGTGCCCGCGTCGCTGCCCTTCTTTTTTGCTCAGGATTCTGCGCGCTTATCTATCAAACAGTCTGGCTCCGGGAATTCAGGTTAATCTTCGGGTGTTCGACCGCAGCATCGGCGGCGGTGCTTGGGATATTCATGGGGGGCTTGGGGCTTGGGAGTGCGTGGCTTGGGCGGCGGAGCGAGAAGTCGAATAAGCCGCTGGTTTATTACGGGAACCTCGAGTTGTGGATTGGGATAACGGCGGCCCTCACACCAGGCTTGGTCTGGCTGGTGCGTCAGGTTTATGCGTCCACCGGCGGTTCATTTGTTCTCGGTCATGAAGTGGGGACCGCAGTGCGCTTGGGCCTGGCCGCGCTTGTCCTGATCATTCCGACTTTTTTGATGGGAGGCACCCTGCCTGCCGCGGCCAGGGCGGTTTCCACAGAAGACGACTTGGGCCGCCGCAGCCTCGCGATGCTCTACGGATGCAACACCATCGGGGCAGTCACCGGGGCAGCCGTATCGACGTTTTGGTTAATCGAGTATTTTGGCAACCGGGATACTCTCTGGCTGGCCTGTGTATTCAATGTGCTCGTGGCGGTGGTTGCCCGGTCCATTGGGAGGGATCTGCCTGCGGTGGTCGAGGGAACTGAATCCGAGGAAAGCGTAAAACCGGTTGTTGAAGTGGCTGAAGTATCATCGCCCTGGTGGTTTGTAATGCTGGCGGCGGCAACGGTGGGATTCGCGTTCATGCTGATGGAACTGGTCTGGTATCGGATGCTTAACCCGATCCTCGGCGGCTCGACCTTTACCTTTGGATTAATCCTGACCGTGGCATTGCTGGGCGTCGGGCTGGGAGGGGCGGCATACTCGCTGATCAGCGCGAACCGACGACCAACCTTGAATGGGTTTGCGCTCACCTGCGGGCTGGAGGCGCTGTTGATTGCC
>JAYUPM010000408.1:0-3095 GCA_043760145.1 Spartobacteria bacterium | reverse complement strand
ACCTCGTGGGATGCAGAACTTTGCCACGGGCCTAATCGCGGAGGTTCGGCAATAAACCGGTGCACATCTGCCACGTGAAGTTTGAGGCCATCGCTGTGAATGACCTGAATCGTCACGACTTCGCCTCTGCCGGGGCGCGCGCATGGGGCTTTGGATGCACGATTGGATAGAAAAGCCACCGCCACGGCATTCTCATCGCGGACTTGTTGGGCTGTTATATCCATCAATGTCTGCCAGCCCACCATGTCCTTTAAACACGCCGGTGAAATGCCAACGATGATCGCATCCGCATTGGGTTGGATTAAACAGAGGAGGATCGGCCAATGTGCATCGGGTTCTTTGAGGGATTGGCCAAAGCGTTCCACCTGGATCTTGAATCGATCAACAAAGGACTCAATTGATTTGGCTACGGCGGCTTCGCGAGGAACCACGGATGAGTCACGGTATTTGTAATCCACGGACCGGAGCTTAAGAGGACCGAATCCCGGCTGCTGTAGGGATGGAGGCTGAAGGGATGGTCAGTCCCATGCTCCGGTTCAATCCCGGCCGTGGCTGGCGTGAGCGAAGGACATATCGAGGGCGGCGTGAATTGTTTTTGTCATCTCCGCGATGGTATAAGGCTTCGAAATAAACAGCGTGCCATATGGCCGTTCGCCTTCATCAAATACAGATTCCTCGGGGTCGCCAGAACAGACGATGATGGGAAGATGTGGCCAGTGGAGGTGCAATTCTTTGATCAACTCCTTGCCGTTCATCTCGGGCATGTTGATATCGGTAATCACGAGGTCGAACTGATCCGGGTGATCGTTGATCTGGTCCAGCGCCTGTCTGCCATCCTCTGCAATGGATGCGTGACACCCAATGTGCTTGAGAATTGTTACGCCCAATTGCCGCAGCATTCGGTCGTCATCGACCAGAAGAATCTCTGGAGGCCGGTCTGGAGCCTGGTCTGGAGGCTGGTCTGGAGGCTGGGTTTCGTGACTCTCTGCGCCGTGATTCCATGAAAAAGACATGGCCGTATAAGAGCATGAGCGATGGGGGAGCCATATGGGGTGTTTCCCGCCATGAAAGGTAAGCTGGAAATTCCAAATTCCAATTCCAAGGTTTTCTTAATGGGGCGTTGGTCTATGGCTTCAACGTCCTGGTTTGATCGTGCGCAACTCCGGCTGTGTCGTCGCCGCTTCGATCGCTTTAATGGCTTCCTCCACGTCGTTGATTCGCCGGTTGTGGAGTTCGCCTTTTGGGAAGTTCCCGGCGGCGACTTCCGCGTTGAGGACGACGATCAGTTCGCGCAGTCCCGGCACCGATTCGCGGGCGGCGCTGCCGTAGCTCACGATCTCTTTCATGATTTCACCGGTGCGCTTTTGACTGCCGTTGCCGCCTTGCGTTTTGGCGAGTTCGATACCGGCGGCGATGCCCTCTTTGAAGTGATATTTCGCCAGCGCCTTGAAGCCGCCCATGCGGATCTCGTTGCTAAACATCGTGTCCGCCGGGCAGGGTGTTTTCACGGCGGCGAGGATGTCGGGAGCGAGCGCGATTACGTCTTCGAGCTTCAATCGCCGTTCGAAAAAGCTGCGGAGTTTCGCGCGCGCCATGCCGTCGGCATTGCGGGAGACGACTTGGATGGCGGGGTAGAGCAGCTTCGGGTCGGCGGCCTGCACGGCGTCGGCGAGCGGGCCGTCGAAGAGCGCGGCAGCGAGCTGGCCGTGCGTGAGCTGGATTGGGTCGGCCCAGTTCACGGGCAGGAGCGGCTCGGCGGTTTGCACGAGTGCTTTTAGGATTTCCGGGATGGCCGGTTTCGCCGCGTCGTCCATTTTCCGAATGGCCTGCGCGGCCTTGAATCGCACCCATCGGTCCTGATCCAAAAGCTGGCGAACCAAGGCGGGCAACGCCTCCACGCTCTTGAGGTTGCCGAGGGTTTCGCACGCACCCTGCGCTGCGTGGACATCTTTGCCTTCGGCCATTGCGATGAGTTGCGGCACCACGGTTTTCGCCTCGGGGCGCTTGCTCAACTCCTCCGCCGCCCAACCGCGCACGATGGGCGACCAATCGCCAAACGCCGCCACCAACTCCTTCGCGCTCATTTTCGTCCGCATCGTATCGAACCGCCCGGAGGCAATCGCGGTCGTCACTTCCGTGGCGCTCAGCCAGCTGGTAGGATTCGCGTTTTTGCCGGTGATGCAGAGTTTTTTTAGCGGCAGCGAATAAGTGAGGACATACGTCGCGGTGGGGCTCATGCCGTAGTAACCGCTCTTGCCGTAGTAAGTGTCGTCGGCCGTTTTTCCTGGGCCATATTGCTCGCCGCCGTCGTAGGTGAACGATCCGTCGCAGCGCCGCACGAGGTCGAGGTGCCACGATGCCTCCCGCACAAAAGCCGCCGTCGCCGCCGGCCCGCCCACATTCGCGCCGAGCGCACTCCACAGATAGCTGAAGCCCTGCCCCGTGTGCCCGCACTCGCGGTTGCGAAACCCCGCCGTCGCCATCTTTGCAAAAAACTGCGCCTCGCGCACCCGCCCTTGCAGCGAAAACAGCACGGCGGACATGGAAACCTTCCCGTTGTTTTCGTGGTAAGGCCACGGCTCGTGCTCGCCGTATGGGATCGAGCCTTTGTCCACAAAGTAGCCGAAAAAACCCGCCGCTCGTGCGATGGCCGGATCCACCTCTGGGTCCACGACGCCGCATTTTTTCCCCATCACGATGGCCAGATTTCCCGCCAGTCCAGCCATATTCACCGGCCCATAGGGAGGGATGGAGCCGTGCAATTTCCCCTCCGCCGTGAGCCGCGAAATGCCGTGCCCAAACGTGCCATACAAACCCTGCCCCTTCGCCAGCGAGAGTGTGTATTCGCGGATGGCGTGCAGCACTTCCTTGTCGCCCGTGATTAAATAATATTCGCACAGAAAAATTCCCCGGTATCCCCAATCCCACACCGTCGAGCCGTCCTTCAGCTCCAGCTTCAGCGAAGTCGGCCCCATCTTGCGCGCGAACTCCTGCACCTTCGGCAAATACTCGGCATTGCCCGTCGAGAGCAGCGCCAGCGCGCTGATCGAGCCCATGATGCCGTCCTTCAGCGGCTCTGCGGCGAGCACCTTGCA
>JAYUPM010000407.1:0-3098 GCA_043760145.1 Spartobacteria bacterium | reverse complement strand
AGCAAATGTACCAACTGGAGAGCCGGATGCGGGAAATCCGCCCGTCCGGTTCGGAGGGGGGGGCGGGGAGTAACATCCCCGTTCCTACCTCTATCGAGGGACGCTGATTGGCGTATTGCGCGGGCGGCGTGTATGTATTACATTCATCTGTATGCAAACCCTGGTCCTGCGCATACCTGATGCACTTGCCGTCGAGATTGAAACCGAGGCGCGTCGCTTGAACACGACAAAATCCGAGGTCGCTCGGAAGCGTCTTATGGCAGCCAGCGCTCCGAGTGTCGGCTTTGAATTGATCGCCGATCTGGTGGGAGCGGAAAAGGGAGGGCCGACCGATATAAGCGCGCGCAAGAAGCATTATCTGAAGGCGACTGGTTATGGACGTAAAAAATCACATCGCTGACGCTGGTTTTCTTGTGGCGCTCTGGAGGCGGGAGGACCAGCACCACGCTTGGGCAGTGGCAACCGCTCGCGCAAACCCGCCGCCATGGGCGACTTGCGAGGCTGCCTTATCGGAGGCCGAGCATCTGTTGGGCACCACAGGTCGGCGAAACTTGCGGACTGCGTGCCGGCGTAGCGCGTTGCACGTCGTGGACCTCCTGTCTGAGGAGATGGATGCCGTTATGGATTTGCTCGATAAATACGACGACGTCCCGATGAGCGTTGCAGATGCCTGCCTTGTCCGCATGACGGAAATTCTACCCGGTCCGCTGGTCCTCACCACCGATGCCGATTTCAAGATTTACCGCCGCCACGGTCGCAAGGTGGTTCCATGCCTTCTGCCATGATGGGGCCGATCGCAGTTGATCGTCCAATCAGTCCATCGGGTCCATCCCGTCCATAACGTCAATTTTCGAGGACGAGGGACGAGGACGAGGACGAAGGACGATGCAGAGATGCGCGAGACATTCCGTTTGCATCGACCCGAAGCGCAGTGAGATAGTCGCGGCCCTATGACTCTGACCGAAAAAATTCTCGCCCGCGCCAGCGGCAAGCCACACGTCGAGGCAGGCGACAATGTGTGGGTAAACGTCGATGTCCTCATGACTCACGATGTGTGCGGGCCGGGCACCATTGGCGTTTTCAAGCGCGAGTTCGGAAAAGACGCAAAGGTTTGGGACGCAAACCGGGTCGTGATCATCCCCGACCATTACATTTTCACGGCGGACTCGATGTCCAACCGCAACGTCGATTTGTTGCGCGAGTTTGTGCGGGAACAGAACCTCCCGTATTTCTACGACGTGATTGATGACCCCAATGGGCATTGGCATTTCGATGCGTCCCTTGGCCAAACCAAGCAGCAATACGGCTCAAAATACACGGGCGTCTGCCACACCACGCTTCCGTGGAAAGGGCATACACGGCCCGGCGAAATCCTTTTTGGAACGGACTCGCACACATGCATGGCGGGGGCGTTCAACCAGTTCGCGACAGGCATCGGCAACACGGACGCGGGGTTCATTCTCGGGACGGGCAAATTGCTCATCAAGGTGCCGGAATCGATGCGGTTCTTTCTGGAAGGGACGATGCAGAAGGGCGTGATGGCCAAGGACGTGATCCTGCATGTGATCGGCGATATCGGGTTTGACGGGGCGACATATCGCGCGATGCAATGGGAAGGGCCGGGCGTCAACGGGATGGATATGGATGACCGGATGACCATCGCCAACATGGCGATCGAGGCCGGCGGGAAAAACGCGATGTTCCCGTGCGACCAAAAGACGATTGATTACGTCAATGAACGCACAGCGGAGAACGGGACCAAGTCGGAGTTCGAGCCGGTGGAATTGGATGGCGACCAGCGGTTCATTTACGACAAGACATTTGATCTTTCCAAGCTGGAGCCGACGGTGGCGTGTCATCCCGACCCGGGCCAGCGCAAGCTCGCCAAGGAGATGGGTCATGTGGATCTGGACCGCGCTTACATCGGCTCGTGCACGGGGGGCAAGACCAGCGATTTCCTAGCGTTCGCCAAAGTGGTCCAGGGCAAGACAGTCAAGATCGACACGTTCGGGGTGCCGGCCACAACCAAAGTGGTGCGTGAGCTCAAAGAGATTCAATGGAACGGGGCAAGTGTCTGGTCGATTCTTGAAAATGCCGGGGTCCGGATGACCGAGAACGCATCGTGCGCGGCCTGTCTCGGTGGACCGGTTGATACATTCGGGCGGTTGAATACCCCGATGAAATGCATCAGCGCCACCAACCGGAATTTCCCGGGCCGGATGGGCAACAAAGAGTCGCAGGTATTCCTTGCCAGTCCATACACGGTGGCAGCGAGTGCGTTGACGGGGAAAATCACCGATCCGCGCGAGTATATCAGCTAAGAGTTTTGGCTCCATGGAGCGGGAACCGTTGTTATGTCGACCGCCACCAAAGCTTTGGGTTGTTTACTCGCAGGAGCCTGGCCGTTCTTTGTCTTTGGATGCGCAAGTAGCAATCACGCCAGTGCCGGCACGAGTTACGTCGTGACTGTCCCCCAGGCCTCTTTTTACAAATACGGGCCTGCCCAGAATTTCGGGGCGGATTTTATGCTTATCAAAGGTCACAAGGTGCGGATGGTGGAGCGCGCATTTGGGTTTAGCCATGTGATCACCGAGAACAACGTCCTTGGATATGTTGCCACCGGCGACATCAAACCCGCGCCTCCGGAGCCCGCGCCCGCCGAGACCCGTTTGACCGAAGCCAACCGTCGGCCGGGGGCCATCGGGAAACGGAGGCAGAGCCATGTCGAACCGACCCCGGGCGAAGCGCTTTTCGATGTCAGCGATCTTCCCGCCGCGCCATTGCCCGAAGATCCCGTGCGATAGAGGAAGGGAGCAATTGAGAATCACCAACCGATCCCACAGGGTGGGAAAAACGGGGAGGGAGTCTTGATTCTATAAGGGGTTGCGGGTGGTTTTCACAGGAGGTCGATTGCGAGTTTTTGCCAGCGACACCGGGAAGTGACACCTCACATTGTTCCACAGATTACGGATTACCGCAGATTACCTCAGATGAAGATTGGGCAAAGCTGGCGTTCAAAACACTCGAATCCTGATGACGTCCGCTTCCGGGGCTTGGTATCTGCGGTCATCTGCGAGAATCTGCGCAATCTGCGGACC
>JAYUPM010000406.1:0-7985 GCA_043760145.1 Spartobacteria bacterium | reverse complement strand
CCGATGCTTTTCAGGTTTATCGCGGACTCGACATCCTCACTGCCAAACCACCCCCCTCTTTCCGAGCCCGGGTAAAGCATCATTTGATCGACGAAGTCCCGCTCTCGGCGAGTTTTGATGTCGGCCAGTATTTGCACGCGGCCGAGGATCGGATCCGGGAAATTTCACGGCGGACCCGGCTCATCCTGGTTGTCGGCGGCACAGGGCTCTACGTGCGCGCGTTGACACACGGGTTGGCGGATCTCCCGGCTGCGGATTTGGAACTGCGCAAAAAACTTGAGGCTCACCCATTGAGCGAACTGGAGCGCCAGTTGCGGGAACTTGACCCCGCCGGGGCTTCGCTTATCGACTTGAAAAACCGTCGCCGCGTAATTCGCGCCCTGGAAATTTGCATCCTAACGGGACACCCATTTTCAAGCTTCCGCACCGAGTGGAGCAGTCCGCCAACCCGTCCGCACGGTGTCAGGATTGAGTTTGAGCGGGAGACGCTTAACGCGCGGATCGATGAGCGAACGTCCGCGATGTTCAATGAAGGGGTGGTTGAGGAAGTTCGGGCGGCTGGCGAGATCGGCTCGAGCGCAAGCCAGGTGATCGGCCTCGCTGAAATCCGCGCCCTGCTAACCGGGACAATGAGCCGGGATCAATGCATGGAAGCCATTCGCTTGAGCACGCGCCGTTATGCCAAGCGCCAGGCAACCTGGTTTCGCCGGGAACTCACTTTCGATCAGATTCAGCTCCAACCCGGGGACGATATTTCGTCAATTGCACGCACATTGGCCACGCGCATAGCGGCTTTGGCTGGAGGGGCGGGAGAAGTCAAAAGTCAGAATGAAAAATGAAGAAGTGTTTGCGGGCGCGCGAAACTCGGAGGGGCGGCTTCCCAGCCGCCCTCTGGCCCGCTCTTAAATCGGTAACACCTGTCGGAGTAAAGGGCACCCTATAGATCGCGACAGCATTTTGTCGCGCGGCAGTCCTCTGCCGCTTTTCAGGGTTTGTAGTTCCGCATTTATGCGGCAATAGCGCATTCCCACACTTCTGCATTTTTCATTCTGACTATTGACTTCGCCTCCCCGGACCGGCTGAAGCCGGAACTACAAACCTGCTCCCATGCTAATCGACGCTAAACAGATACGGACAGGCGCACTACAAAACGCTCTCGCGATAAATCACGCTCCCGCGACAAATAGAGCCCCATCCTTCCGACAGGTTTTGTCGTGCGGCTGTCCGCTGCCGCTTTCGTATGCGAAGGATGAATTATGAATTATGAAGGATGAAAAGGGACGTTCTCCCCCTCGTCCTCGTTCTTTTCTGACTCGGCGACTTGGATGGTTCGATATTCCTCAAAATCCACGCTCGCAACCGAATTGACAAAACCAGAATGCCCTATTTCGGGCGATTGCTTTCACCGCTTGACTAAAAAAGGCTCAACCCTATTTTTCCGCCCGGGTTTCGACGCTCTTTATCGCCAATGCTCCGCATCTCCATCGCCCTCAATATTCTCACCGCCATCACTCTCGGCTTCGGCATTCTGCCAAAGTCCGCATTTGCCCAGGAGGTGCTTGATGGAATGGCGGCTGTCGTAAACCAGGATGTCATTACATTCTCTCAGGTGCGGGAGCTCGTTGGCGCAAAAGAAAAAGCGGCCCGCGAAACGATTAAGGACAAAAATGCGTTAACGGAAAAAGTGAAGGAAATCCGGCTCCAAGCCATCAACGACCTGATCGACCGGCAGCTGATTCTACAGGAATTCAAGAAGAACAAATTCCAGATCCCGGAGCATTTCATTGAGGATAGAATCGGCACAATAACCCGGGAAGAATTTGGAGGAGATCGGGCCGCATTCATCCGGACGCTGGCAGCGCAGGGTTATTCCCTTGAGCGATTTAAACAGCTCGAAACCGACAAGATGATCGTGCAGGCCATGCGCGGACAGATGACCAAGGGCGAAGTGATCGTGCCCGAAAGCAAGATCACAGCCGCGTATAACGAGATGCGTTCTCAATTCACCAGTGAAGAACAGATCGAGCTGCGGATGATCGCCATTCGCAAGGCCGAGAGCGGTGGCGAATCCCGCCGCAAAATGATCGAGGAAATCCGCCAGAAAATTTCCGAGGGCGCCGAGTTCGCCGACCTGGCGAAGTTGTATTCCGAAGACAGCACCCAGGAGGCGGGAGGCGACTGGGGCTGGATCAACCGGCGCACGCTCAATGAGACACTCTCGAAAGTCGCATTCTCCCTGAAGCCGGGAAAAGTGAGTGAGATCATCGAGTTCGCAAACAGCTATTACCTTCTGCGGGTGGAAGCGAAAAAGAACGCAGTCACCAAGCCGTTGAGCGAAGTCCGGGACGAGATAGAGAAGCGGTTGATCCAGGAAGACCGGCAAAAGCGGCAGCAGGAGTGGGTGACGAAACTGCGCAAGAAGGCGTTCATCAAGTTGTTTTGAAATCGTGCCAGTAATCGGAATCACCCTTGGCGACCCGGCGGGAATCGGGCCTGAGATCGCCGAAGCCGCGCTCCGTTCGGGCCAGCTGGATCCGCGCTTCGAATATCGGATCATCGGTGAAACACGCGACGCGAAACCGGGTCATCCCGATTTGAGCAGTTCGCAAAGTGCCCGGTATGCACTCGAAGAAGCGGTGGGCCTTGCTTTAACAGGCGAGCTGGCTGCCGTCGTTACCGGGCCTGTAAGCAAAGCGCGGATGCAGGCCGCCGGATTCGATTTCCCCGGCCAAACGGAATTCTTCGCGGCGCGCTGCGGAGTCGATAATTTCGCCATGATGCTCACCGGCGGCAAACTTTCCGTTGCGTTGGTGACCGCCCATATTCCACTGCGCGAAGTCGCTTCCCGCCTTCAACCGAGCGAGATCGTGCGGGTGGGCAGCCTCTTCGCCGGGTTCATTCTTCGGCGCACCGGGAGTGTCCCGCGGATCGCAGTGGCCGGCCTCAACCCGCATGCCGGGGAATCAGGAACCCTTGGCCGGGAAGAAATTTCGCTCATCACCCCTGCCATCAATAGCCTTCAGACCGTGTGGGGTGCGCGGGCCCGGTTTGAAGGACCGATTTCCCCAGACACCGTATTTTACCGGGCAGCATCGGGTGAATTTGACGGGGTCCTCTGCATGTATCACGACCAGGGGCTGATCCCGCTCAAACTGCATGCCTTTCATCAGGGAGTTAACCTAACACTCGGCCTCCCATTTCCGCGGACAAGTCCCGATCACGGAACGGCGTTTGATATTGCCGGCCGCAAAACTGCCAGTCCCGAAAGCATGATCTCCGCGATCCAGCTTGCCACCGAACTGGCGAGTTAAACTCCCAATCCGGGATCACAATTCCCATCCCGGGATCTGAGGTTTTGGATCACTCGAGGTGGGGTTTAGACCCCATTGGGGAATCCTCCTCACACTGCTTTGATCTGCACAGGTTTGGACGGGGGGTTGAGAAGCCCGATTCTGTAGGGGTGCGGAATCGGGCTTTTCTGCGCCCACACACTCCCCCTAGAATCGCGCGTGCCGATCTTCCTGCGCTTTGTGCGAATCCTCCTCCTGGCCGGGACCGGTTTCTTTGCCCTGATCCTTATTTTGTTCGCGACCCTGCAAACCCGGTTGATCTATTTCCCATCGCCTGGGCTTGAATCGGATCTTCTGAATTACGCGACCAAAAAGGAAATTGAGCCATGGAGAGACGCCAGCGGGGCGCGCATCGGCTGGCGATCGATCCACCGGAAAGCCGCAAACCGGCTAGTCCTCTTTCACGGCAACGCAGGCGATGCGCTCGATCGCGTCCTCCTCGCAAAAAGTTTTGAATCGATCGAGAGTGGACACACATGGGATCTCTATCTTTTTGAATATCCGGGGTATGGGAGCCGGGCCGGGAAGCCTTCGGAACAAACAATCAAGAACGCAGCCCGCGCGGCGTTTGCAGAACTTAAGCTGGAGGATTCGCGACCGATCTTTGTCGCCGGCGAATCGATCGGGACCGGGGTCGCCACTTATCTTGCGCAGACCGAGAAGGTGGCTGGCCTTTTTCTAATCACCCCGTTTACGAACCTTGGGGATATGGCGTCGTTTCATTACCCGTATTTGCCGATCCGCCTGATTATGCGGGAACGGTATGACTCCGTTGCCGCGCTAAAAGATTACCGGGGGCCAGTGGCAATGGTGATAGCCGGCGCGGACGAAATTATCCCGGCAAAATTCGGCCACCAATTATATGACGGATACGAAGGTCCAAAGCGGGTGTGGGTCAAGGAAAATGCGAGGCATAATACGGTCGAATTCGATGCGCGGGAGATCTCCGATTATCTTCTCAAACGCTGATGCCGCCTGAGCATTCCATGTGGTCATATAAACGGATTTATTACCTGAACCCCGCCATAATCCTGACCGTGGTTTAAATCCTCGGAGAGCAGTTGATGACATCCCGATGCCCTTGCCGCTTCAATAATGGCCGCATCCCAAAACGAAATCTGCCACCGCATTTTTGTGCCCAGCGCCGCCTGAAGCAGTGAGACGGTCATCTCTTGGACAGGGAACCGGAGCCATGTTGAAATAAAGCTCACGGCGTCCCGATGAGAAATAGAGCTGGGCTTTGAGGCACGCGTTGCTTGCACATAGAACTCCTGGAGGACCTGCACGGAGAGGCAGATGTCAGCGGACCCGAGTATTGCATTGGCGATCTCCGCTTTAAGCGCGTCTTTTGGCGTGAAACTAATGCTGTAGAGCAGGATATTTGTATCAACGAAGCGCATTACGGTCATGGGTCCGGTCACGGGTTAACCGATCAGAAGCGCTAAAACGGCTGCCGCGCGCCTTAAGGGTTGCGCGAAGCTCCTGTTCTTGGCGCTTTAAACGATCAAATTCAGATTCCTCTTCGACGACAGAGGCGAGGAAGGATTTAACGAGGGCGGAAACGGAAGTCTGTTTCTGGGCGGCAACAACCCTGGCCCGATGATAAACAGCGTCGTCCACAGAAACTGTGATATTTTTCATTACTTCACATAATACCCAGATACCGCTTCTTTTCAACTCCTGCATATTCCCCGTTTTCCAAGCCCATCTTTTGCTCACATTTCATTACACAAAATGAAACACTGCCAAATGGGCGCCGACCGGACCGGCTCAGTTATGGCGATGTTCCGGATTTTGTTGCAGGGCTGGACGCGCGAAGAAGCGCTGCGTGAAATGCGCGAGGGCGGGTTCGGGTTTGCGATCGAGCTGTTCGCAAGCTACGTGGCGGCCGCGGACATCGCGCAACTGCGGGAGCGCCTGGCGCGGGCGAAGTGAGCGCTGCCAATTCACGGGAGCCGCAGAAGCATCCGAAAATGCGGACCGACAGTCGGAATCTCAAACTGTTCCCCGGTGATAATCCAGCCATGAAGTTGATAGAATGGCGCGGCAGCGATTCGCGCATTGCACCAGAGCAGTTCAACCCCGAGTGCATGCGCTGCAACTTCACAAGCCTCAAGCAACGCCCGTCCAAAACCCGAGCCGCGGACCGATGGCAACGTTGCCATGCCGCGCAATTGCCAGGCGATCCGATCCACGGGGTCGTCCGGCATTGGCGCCCGAAATATCGAGGCCACCCCGACCAGTTTTTCGTTTAGATACGCCCCGAAATGACGGGTTTCTGGATCGTTATCGCCGGGAAAAATGGCGGTATCCCGTGGAAACCCTGGGCGAAGAATTGGCCACCGGACTTCGATTGTATCCTCGGCGGAGATTAGGCAAACCATTGGTCGTTACCTCAGGCGATGAGGAAAGCTCCGGGAATTCCTTTATCCAATGTCGCGAGCTTCGCGCCGTGTCCGTTGGCGAGCGTTAAGAGATGAGCATCGGTGGTTCTGGACGCTGATTCGCACCAGGTCGGCCAGACCGATCCATCCAGATCATCCGGAACAAACTGATGCGCCGCACCCAGTGAATGCAGCATCCCTGATAACACCCTGCCTGCGGCTTTTGGAGAAACCTGGCCGCTCATGCGCTGCACTGATACCCGCACAAAGCCCAACTCGGGAATGGCGGATGTCAGCAGCAGATCCCCGTCACTTTTCTTGATGCTCTTAATCCACCGTGCGACCCGGTCGTGGTCCTGATGATCCACCCAACCCCACGCCACCAGCACATTCACATCGAGGAGGTATTTCATGGGAAATCAGCCAGCATCTCCCTCACCGATTCGGTGGTGAGAATCGGCAGGTGCGACGGGGGCGCGAAAATCATCGCCCCTGTGAAACGACACTTCACTCGCTTGGCTGGTTTGGGCTTCTGGGGATTCGTGCGGAGTTGGCGTCGCAGGAACTCTGAGAGTGTCAGGTTTGCCATACGAGCCGCAGCCCGAAGATTTTGAGCCTCATCCTCAGCCACCTTGAATGTGAGAGTCGTCATGCGTATTACGGTATTACCAGACTCTGTGGATTGCAAGACAACGAACGGAGCGGCGGTTTTCCAGCCGCCTTCGAGATGAAAGGATGAAGGATGAAAAATGGGAGCGACGCCTCGCCTCTGATTAATCATTCGGAGGGGCACGGCTATCCAGCCAGTCGCTTAAAAAGAGTGAGCTCGAACCGGCGCAACTTTGCGATCTTGGCGAGGAGGCGAACTTGAAAGCCGAGCAATATCCCCGTATTCATGGCCATACATGAAGACCACTGTTGACCTCCCGGATTCACTATTGGAACGCGCCAAAATTGCCGCCGCCCGCCGCCGGACATCCGTTAAATCCCTTGTCATTGAAGGTCTTGAGCATGTTCTCCAAGAGGACCTCCCGAGCGCTCCTCCTTCCGATGCACTTGCCCGACTGCGCCACGGATATCATCTCGGAGGCCAGCCTCTAAAACGCAATCAATCCCATGCCCGCTGAACGCTTCCTGGATACTAACATTCTCCTATATGGCTATGATTTGGATGCGCCGAAGAAACGCGCCATCGCTCGGTCTCTAATCGAGCAGGCTTGGCTCCGACCGGCGGGCACCGCCATTAGCGTCCATCAGCGTTCATCACCGGTTTACATGTCAAACCGCGTTTAGCCTGTCTGGTTTTCGCTCTTGAGGCCATGACGGTCTTTCCTCCCGCAATCCAATCCGAAAGCGCCAGAGGACAGGCGCACTACAAAACGCAAGCGACATGGAGCGCGCCCTATACTCCGACAGGTTTCGTAGTGCGGCATCCTCTGCCGCTTTGATACGCCACGACTTGCGAATGATCACACAAAACGATCAGCAATTCGAAGAACGAGGATGAGGACGATAAAGAGCAAGATGGGAGGGGTGGGTTCGGCAGTGTCCCCATCCGCGATAATCCGCGTTATCCGCGGTTAAATCTCTTCTCAGCTCCGGAATGTTTAACCACAGATTTCGCAGATTTACACAGATCTGGAAACAGGGTGAAAGAGCTTTGATCTGGCACGAAATGTATGCACAGTATGCACATGCTCGCCAAAATTTTTAAGTCCGGCAATTCGCTCGCCCTGCGTTTGCCCAAGGAACTCCATCCCAAGGAAGGCGAGGTCCAAATCGAGGCGGTGGGCGACCGATGGGTCGTCTCCCCGCGCAAACCCGTTTCCTGGCCGAAAGGATTCTTTGATCGAATCCGTCTGACCCGTCCGGGTTCATTCAAGCGTCCTCCTCAAAGAGATCACCGGGAGATTCAGTTGTGACATATCTTTTGGATACCGACACATGCATCCACCTATTGCGTGGAAACAAGACTGCGATCAGACACGCGCAGACACATAGTCCGGCGGACCTGACGGTGTCGGCAATCACTCGGTATGAGTTGCTTTATGGGGTGGAACGCCGCCCTCCAGCGTGGAAGAAAAAAGAGGCAGGCAAGATTCGGCTATTGTTGGAGCATATGTGCATCCTTCCGTTCACTGCAGACACCGCTGCGCACGCGGCCACTCTCCGGGCGGCATTGGAGGCGACCGGTGGCGGCATTGGACCCATGGATGTTTTGATCGCCGCAGTCGCCCTTGAATACCAGCTT
>JAYUPM010000405.1:0-8003 GCA_043760145.1 Spartobacteria bacterium | reverse complement strand
TTCTCAAGGACTTCCTCGATGATGAACCGCACATATTGTGGCAGCATGGTTGTGCCTCCACAAAACACGCCGCGAATCCCCGCCTCATAAATGTCAATCTTCTCTGAGAGCGCCTCCAACAGTTTGGGCGTGGTAAAGAGACCGGTTACTTTGCGGTGCTTGAGGATCATCACCGCCTGGTCCACCACATGATCCATATATTGGCGGGCCACCTCGAACTGCTTGTTCGCAATGAGCTTTTTTACAAAGCGCGGGTCAAGATCGATGAAGTAACAGCTCGACCCGCGGACATGCGCAAGATGCTCAATCGCCAAACGTAACCGCCTCGGGCCGGTCGGGCCCATCATCAGCCACGATTCCCCGCGCGGGAAATGCGCGTCACTGATCTTTTCGCTGAACTCGCTGTAATCCGTTTTGTAATCGGTCCAGCCAATCCGTTGCTTGGGCATCCCCGTCGTGCCGCCAGTTTCGAAGATGTTGAAAGGCTGTCCCTTGAACGCCGCTGGAACCCATACTTCAGGCTGTAGATCGCGCAGCCATTCATCCGCGAAATGTGGGAACTTCAGGAGATCAACGGTCGATGTGATTTCCTTGCGAGGGTCAAAGTTCTTTGTGGCCCAATCGAGCCAGAACGGGCATCCTGTTTCCGGGGAAAAATGCCACGTGATCATCTCCTGGAGATGCGTTTCGAGTTGGAGCTGGGCTTCTTCGGGAGTAAGCATTTTCTGATAAGTGTAGAGTTGTCTAATCCGGCAAATTTTCGTGCGCCGGTTCAGGCAGCCAGAAAGTTAAGATCGCGCCGATCAAGGCATAGGCGGCTGCAACGCCTGCTCCCACCAATGCAATCTTTGCCGGGCTTGGCGGCGTCGATGCGGAGAGCGTGATCGTGATCCATGCGGCAGCCGTCCCAATCACACGCCCACCGATATTTGCCGCAAAGCTTTCCCCAGTGCCGCGCAGATGAAGCGGGAATACCCGGGGGATATAGTTCCCCCAAAAACTAAACTGGGCAACAGTGACCACCCCGGCAAAAAAGATGCCCACCTTGATAAGCGGCAATGTATCGGCATTCCCCAAGTTACCGGAGATCCAATAGAAAAAGAGCGGCACAAAGATCAATGCAGGGATCTGAAATATCCGAAGCAGCGCCCTTCGGCTAACTATGTAAACTGCCAGCAAAGCAAAAATCACCCGGCCAACCAGCCCACCGATTTCCTGCCAGATCGTTACGCGCGCCACGGCTTCGTCAGTCGCGTTTCCACCGATCTGCTTGAGTTTGCCGGGCGGCAGTGCCGGTTTACCCGCGGCAGTTGCAGCAGCAACCGCTTTATCCTGGGCCGCCTTTGCTGTCGCGATCACCTGTTTATGACCGTTCATGCCCCCAAGGATTTGCGGCAACTGTTGGATCGCTCCAAACGCGATCCCGTAACTCGCGGCAAAGATCAAGGTCGTCGTTAAAGTCGTCCGAATCAGTCCGGGACTAAAGAGCTCCATAATACTCGGCCTTCGTAACAATCCAGCGGAGCGTTTGCGCTCCCATTCGGGCGATTCCGGGAGAAACGGACGAATCAATATCAGAGGCAAAGCCGGGATAACACCGGAGATAAGCGTATAGCGCCATGCTTCATGACTGCCATGAATCGCGGGTAGGTTCATGGCGATATGTGCAGCAAGGACATTCGCTCCGCCAACCAGCAATCCACCTAGTGAGGAAAAGGCTTGGGTAAATCCGAGCACTTTCTCCCGTTGCACAGGATTCGGGAAGAGTTCGGCGAGCCACGCCACGGCGGCAACGAACTCAACGCAAACACCAATGAACACGAGGCATCGGAAAACAAGCAACTGGGGAAGTGATGTCGCGAATCCGGCGGCCATGGCGGAGCCGGCGTAAAGCAGAATGCTGAAGGTAAGAACGCGGCGTCTGCCGAGCCTGTCAGTGAGATATCCGCCAAGCAGGCCAAAGATGCCGCCTGCAATCGCCGGGACAAAGAAGAGGGTGCGCGCCCACTTTACATAAGCAGGTGACCCGGGGACAAGGAGCGGGAGGCCATCCAGGCCAACACCCCCAAGCGAAGCGAGCGCCGGCTTGATGATCAACGGCAGCATCAAGAGTTCGTATATGTCGAATGCGAATCCGATTGCTGCCATCGTGCAGATCAACCATTGGGTCCGGGTCAAGGAGGGTAACATAGATGGATTAGATAAAAGACGGCACAAATAACTGTCAGCCGCACTGGGCGGCTACTTCTTGACCGGAGCCGGTTTTGCGGGAGGTGTCGCTTTTTCTGGCTTGGCTGGGTTTGCCGGGGCGCTCGTTTTATCGGCGGAAATGGCAAAGAGATGTGTCTGGGTTCCGACAAACAAAGTGCCGTTTGCAACCACCGGGGTCGAATAGACCGGGCCGCCCATGTTCACCTCGCTTAACACCCTTTTCTCCTTTGCCACTGCCAATGTGACGAAATCGCCGTCTTCGTCCCCGCAATACACCCTGCCATCCACCACAAACGTCGAGCCCCACATATGGGCCTGCATGTCGTGCTTCCAGTATAACTTGCCGGTCTCGGCATCAAGGCAGTGCAAGAACCCGCTGAAGTCCGCTATAAATAGGAGCCCGGTGTCGGGATCGATGGAAACCGTCGAGATGGTGCGGTGGATTCCAAGGTAATCCCATATCAAGGCCGACTTGGTCACGTCCCCGCTCTTGGTTGCATCCACGCAGACCAATCGGCCAACGCCTTCGCCGTGTTCAGGGTCCTGGCCGATTGCGACATATACGCGGTTCTTGTAATAGACCGGGGTCGAATTGATTTCACTCGGGCCCTCCGCCGCCGGATACTTGATGACCTTGCCGGCCTTGTCCTTCTTGTGTGCTTCCGGGACACAGTCAAACCACCAAATCTTCTTCAGAAAGTTGGACTCACCGTCCTTGACCGGGGTCGGATCAAACGCGTATAGGATCCCGTCCCCGCCACCGTAAAAGACCTGTGTCTTCCCTTTCACCTCGCCCATCGAAGGAGAACTCCATTGGCCGTGCTTGATGTTGGGCCCGATATTGGCGTCGTCTTCGCCAAGGAACACCCCGGTATTCTTGTCGAGCGCGATGAAGCTGGGTGAAAGCGGGGAAGGAACGTTGACGTGTGTCCAATCCTGGCCATTAGAAGTGGCGGCGTAAACCGCGTCGCCTAATGTCAGGACCGAGCAGTTGGAGGCGTTATGAGGAAACACTCCGAGCTCATCCATCATGTCATATTTCCATAAAATATCCGCGTCTTTCTCCGTGATATCCACCTTCGGCTTACCCGGGCCCACCATGTATTGGCCTTCCTCGGCGAACCCCCCGTTCCCGTTGGTCTGCCCACTGGCATCCAGGCACACCACCTCACATCGGCTGGTCACAACATATAGCTTGTCACCTTCCACCCGAGGCGAACTCAACAGCCCGAGATACTCCCAGTCATTGACTTTGCCGCTGGCTAGCTTTGGCACAACCAACTGCCAAAGGTATTCACCAGTGTATTCGTTAAATGCCATCAGGATGGAACGGTCATCAGTAAACCGCTGATCCCTCGGTGTGGCGTTGTTGGTGCCCACATAGAGCTTCCCATTGGCGATCACCGGATTGCCGTAGGTTTGCGATCCCAGTTTCGCCACCCACTTCACATTCTTTGTCGTCGCGAGATCCATCTCCTCTGTCCCCTTCTTGAACTTACCGGGATCGAAGTCCGCCGGTAACCCCTTGGCCGGTGAATACATATTGCGGCCCGGATCGTTTCCGCCCCATTGCGGCCAGTCTTCCCCAACAGAGTTGAGTGTCAGTGCGCCAATGCTGGCGGCTAGAACAAGAAGCGGAGAGATTTTCATGCAGTTATTTGTTTGGGGTCACGGAAATGTTATCGATCCACGCCCGCTGTTCCTGCGGACTAAATCCAAAGAGCCCCGGCGACCCTTCCTCATGCGCGACCTTGTGCGCGACCTCAATTGTCCATGCCTCGGGTTCCGGATCCCCCTTCTTATAGGCCTTCGCCCGGATCATTCCGCTCCCATCCTTGGCGACATCCACACGGGCTTTCAAATGATACCATTCGTTCGGGGACCACTTGAATGGAACGCTCTTGGTAAGGAGTTCCTGGTTGGAATTGACCTCCAGAGTCTGCGCGTTGCCCTTGAGGATGATCATGTATTTCTGATTTACCACCCCGACTTCCGACATCTTCCGCTTGTTGCCTTCACTTAACACGTCGGCCTCGATCGTGTAGTTGCGCAAGTCCGGCCGGTTCATAAAGATCGTTCCCCGCTGGAGCCGCTTGTTATCGATCGTCTTGACCAGCGCTTTGTTCCCGTCCTTGTCGCGGATCTCGAACTTGAACCGGGCCGCATTCCATGGCAGCGGCGGATAAGCAAATGGAGTCGGCGGTTCGAGTGTGTTAGGCACCGCGGGTGCCGGTGGCTTTGATGTATCCTGGTTTAGTTCGTATTTCTCAAAGTCCTGGATAAACGGGAGACCCGGCAACACACGCGCTTTTACATATCCCTTGAGTTCAACTGGGAGCGGCGGCTTTCCAGCCGCCGGTGACACACCAATCGAAGCCTGGAACTGACCGGCGGATGGGGCGTTTTCGGGGGCCGCCACAAGCTTTCCTTCCGCGTTGAATGCGCCATTCACCGCGGCTTTGACAAGTGCCGTTGGCGGAACAAACGGTTCCCATTTCAAACTCTTCGGATCGACATTCTCCTCCACGGTGAAACCATTGGCATCGAGCGAGCGGACACGGAACTCACGGGTCCCACCGGGCGATAAAAGCACTTCTGCTGGAATCACTTGCAGCTTCTTCTTTTCTCCGGCAACCGGCCATTGTTCAGGCTCCGGCGCCGGAGCGAGTCCTTTATTAACACCCTTTTTACCGAAGCAATAGAGCTTCTTCTCTGTCTGGATGTAGATCTTGCCGTTGTAACCAATGGGCGATCCGTAACACTTGCCATCAAGCAGGGTGCGGCTGAGGATTTCAACGCCGGTCTCGGTCGGTTTTAGAACAAAGAGTTCGCCAGAACCGACTGTCTCGGATTTTCCATCGGCCGCGGCAGTATACAATGCGATATAGAGCCGGCCTTCCGCGTAAAATGGACTGCTCTGGCGCTGTTCAATTCCGAGCTTTTTGCGCCATAGGATCTTGCCGTCATCGGCATTCACCGCCGCCAGGTCACCGGTGCCGGTCACTTCGTAGATGATGTTTCCAACCAACACCGGCGAACTGGCCAGCGAACCAATCGGGTTGCGCCATTGCTCAAGGGCTTTGGTCTCGAATACTTCCGGGGTCTGCGGCGTGGGCGGTTTGATCTCGGTGGGAATCTTGAAGGCCGCCATCCGCCCGACGTCGCTCGTGTCAATATTCTCACTCTCGTGCACCACAATGACTGTCCCCTTGTATTCAATCACTGCCGCATTAACCCCGCCTTTCGCTCCCGCCTTGGCCACCGGCGTCCGCCAGAGTGGCTCACCCGTCCGCGCATTGATACAGAGCACGCTGCTATCTCCAGCCGCCGAGTAAAGAACCCGCATCCCATTATGGAAGCTTAACCATGGATGAGAGAACGTGTTGTCCTGCGGGAGTGCGCCGGGTGCGCTCGACCAGACAAGTTCGCCGGTCTTCTTGTCGAAAGCATAGAAGCGATCCCCGGGCGGCCCGTAAGCGCCCCATGCCGCCGTGATCCCGCGTGTGATTACCAGTTCCTTGTCCACCAGTGGCGAGGCTGTCCGGTTGTTCGGAAATGTCATCCGGCCGAACTCTTCCATCATCGAATGTTTCCAGAGCAGCTTCCCATCCCCGGTGAATGCCATGAATAGCCCTGAACTGTTCTGGATAAATACGTTGCCGGTCTCGGGATCAATCGTGGGACTTGAATTCGCGTATCGGAGATACACGACGTCGCTAAGAAAATCGTTGAAGAGCTGCTTCCACAATAGCTTCCCGGTCTCGGCATCGAAACAAGCCACGCCCTCCTGCAGCTCCGGGCCTTCGCCTTCAAAGCCCATGATGTAAAGCTTCCCATTGGCAATTACCGGGGAGGATTGGCCGGGGAACCCGACGCTCCAAAGCGCGTCCTTTACATCAATTTTTCCCGGCAACCCTTTCTCCATCGACACCCCATTTTGCGTCGGGCCGCGCCAGTCAAACCATCCGCTGATCGGTCCCGCCGGTTTCGCCAACTTATCCACGGGCGCGGAAGTGGCCTTGGGTTTGGGGGCGGCGTGGAGCTGGCTGAACGCGAGAGCCACGGTGCAAGCGACGGAAGAGGCGAGGGAGCGGTTCATGGTATGGATCAGCGGGGGGAAAAAGCCACGGGACGCAAATGAATGTCGCAAGACGTGAAGTCGAGTGGCATAGCGGGGGTTTCCAATACGCGTTTGGCGCGAGATTTGTCAAAAAGAATTACTTACACGTATTAAATCATGCCCGCTCCCGGCGCCGCTCCACCCCACGAACCCAGACGCTTGCCCCCTCTCCTGCGCCGCGCCTGGTATGGCCTCAATCAGGCGTTCCGCCAGCGCATCGCCCACCTCGATATCACCCCGGATCAATACAGCATCCTGCGCTGGTTGAGCGAAGGCGACCCGCGCGGACTGACCCAGCGGGCCCTAACCGATTTGATGGCGAGCGATCCCAACACCATCACATCCACCCTTTCGCGGATGGAAAAAGCCGGGCTGGTTTCACGGCACCCGCATGAGGTGGACCGGCGCGCCCACCGGGTCCGGGTCGAGCCCGCCGGATCCAAGGCCTTCAATAAAGCGAAAAAGAACGCTGTGGAATTACAGGAACAAATCCTGCACGCATTGCCTCCCGGCCGACGCGAGAAATTCCTCGAGGAACTGCAGGTGATCGCCGACGCCTGCAACGAAGCGGGCGCGAAGCCAGCGAGGAAGAAGGCGAGCAATCAGTGAGCAGTATTCAGTAATCAGTATTCACTGATTACTTCCCCATCCGGACCTCACTCCACATCCTTCGAAACCCCGGTGGCGCGGGGGCGCTCCTTGAGACGTTTGCCTCCGTAAATGACTTCAAAATCCACGGCAAATGTAATCATCGGATCGGAAATCAGTGAACTGACGATCATAACCACTCTCGCATCACTGAACTTCTGATGATGCCGCACTTCAATATGGTTGTGAGTGATCAACCCCGCCAAAGCATTCCCTTTGCTGTCATCCTCGTAAACAACCCCCGGAAGCTTGTGTTCCCTATGCTGGCTGGTGATCGGGAAAATCATCGCCCCCGACTCATTAAAAGTAATCTTCAACGAGGTGCCTGGCTTGCCAAGGGTTTCGGCCATCGCGGGTGAACAAATAATCTTCATTGTGGGTGGAATCGTGCCGCCCTAAATAATTGCCCGCCCCAAAAGTGTCAATCATCCCTCGTCCTCGTCCTTCCCACCGTGCCGGGGCGACAGGGTGACGGGGTGACCGGGCGACGGTGACACTAACCACTGTTCAGATGTGAGCGGAAAAACACATTTTGAGTCCTCGGTTACTGAGACTCGCCTTTGATGATCCGGTGGCGTCAGGTGTGACCTTTATTCACATCTTTTACGGGACCGCATCCGCGCCGAAGGCGCAGCCAGACATCAGCCCAGGGCAACGCCCTGGGAAATCCATCCAACAAACCGATACAGCCCTGAAAGGGCGTCACTCGCCGTGGATAAAGGGAAAGAATGTCCCGAGAAGGATTGGATTCATCTGATGTAGATCGACGCCGAGTTACGCCCATTTCAGGGCTGATGAATCTTTGTCCACGCATACCCAGGGCGTTGCCCCGGGCTGATGTCTGGCTGCGCCTTTGGCGCGGATTCTCAGACTGGAATTCAGACTTTATGCGCTCACATCTGATCACTGATCACTGATCACTGATCAGAATGGCGCGAACTTAAGCGGGTTTATCGTCCTCGTCCTCGTCCCTCGTCCTCGTCCTCGAAAACGACAATGGACGGGGAATCGAGGACGAGGGACG
>JAYUPM010000404.1:0-8024 GCA_043760145.1 Spartobacteria bacterium | reverse complement strand
GAATCGTTGAAGTGACGAGTGCGGCCTCGGCTGCAGGTGTGAAAAAGCTAAGCCTCGGGTAGCGGTTCAAATTTTCGGAGCTGAGAAGAGATTTAACCGCAGATGTCGCAGATTATCGCGGATGGAAGATCTGCCGAACCAGTCCCTCCCGTCTTGTTCTTTATCCGCGTCAATCCGCCTACCAATTCAAGATCGTCAACCCGCAGACATTCGCAAAATGGTTGTCCCGCGTAACGACCGGGAGCCGATGTTCACGAGCAAGCGCCGCGATCCACGCGTCATTCTGCGGGATGGGATTTCCAGCTTTCGCAAGTTCCGCCTGGATCTGACCGTAATGAACAGCCGTTATCTCGTCCGGTCGAATAACGGCCGCCATTTTCAAAAATCCTTGAATCTGCTCCAATGTCTTCACCCGCATGGTCCCGCGATATGCTCCAGTAAAAAGCTCTCCCAAAACGGTCAGGGGCACGAAAAGAAGCCTTCCGGTTTGAAGGTGATTTAGCAAATCCGCACTCGGATGCCGGAAGTGTCCAACGACAACACTTGTGTCGAGGAGCACGTCATCAACGGTCGGAATCGATCCGCTCACAGCTTTCGTTGATGTTGCGCGTAAGCTCGTCCGCTTCCTCTGGACTGAAGCTCCCGCCGGTGCTCTTCCATGCCGTCAACCGCTCTTCCAGTGAGTTTTCTCGCAGACTGTGTAAATAGCTGACCGCCTCTGCCAACTTGTGGGGAGGCAAGGATTTCAGTTCTTCCACGGCGGCTTCAAGTGCGCTCATTGGCGGTTAGTATATTCGCATTCGCGCTCGGGGGCAACCCCCGCCTCCAAGCCGGGATTCTTTGCGGTTAAAATTCCGGAGCTGAGAAGAGATTTAACCACGGATAACGCGGATTATCGCGGATGGAAGGACCTGCCGAACCAGTCCCTCCCGTCTTGTTCTTTATCCGCGTCAATCCGCGTTATCCGCGGTTCAAGATTCCGGAACTGCGCGAAAGAAGCTCAATGAGGCTCGCGAGGGTGGCGGTGAGAACCCAAAACATGACTGGCAGGACCGGTATCAGGAAGCGTGTCATGGGCCGGCCGACCGTGCTTAAGAGGACCATCGTAAACACCCAGAGGGCCGCCATGCCGATCCAGAAAATAAGCTCGCCGCGCGGACGCCCTTTACCCTTGATCAGAACCAGCCAGCAAAGGGAGATCGAGGTGAGCAAGACCGGGAAGAACTGGAACAACCACGCCGTCTTGATCCAGCGATTGAGCAACGAAAAGTGCCGCTTGCCTTGTGCTTCATTGAGCGTTGCCAAGGTCGATTTGATTTGAAGGCTCGGATGTGGATCAGGCGAGGACTTGGTTAGGATCGCGCTGAATTCTTTTATGTCGGAACTGGACGGCGCTTCTCCTCCAAGTCGGCGGCTCATCTGGATCCGGGTGAAATCGCGTGTCACCTGTTGGACAAACTGGCGGGGTTCGGTGCGAATCGCCTCCAGCGCCAGGCGGCGGCAGAGTCGGTCGAGATCGGTTCCTGTGCGGCCTTGTTCCTTTAAACGCGCGCGCATTCGGGGCACCGCAGTCTCGAAAACAATGACGTTGTTGTCCGGTTTCTTGAGAGTCCGATACGCCTCAATATCGGAACGGATGAGTGCTTTGATTTCAGGCTCGATCCCGCCATCGAGTTGGGTCCATTGGGCAGTCCGGCCGAAAAGTAGAATACCGGGTTGCGGCTGGGCTTCATCGACCCAGCGGGCCGTGTGGTTGTGCCATGAGTGCAATCCAAACGGGAACGCGAATGCGGCAATGAATGCGGCACCGTGGAGCAATAATCTGCGTGGGGTGCGCCATGAGAGATAAGCAACACCGATCAACACCATTGCGGGGAATGGGAGAAAGACGTTTTTGGCGAGGGTGAGCGTCCCCGCCATCAGACCGGCGCAAACAAGCCATCCGGCGGAATTGTATTTGAGAGCGAGCGCCCAGCTCCCGATTGCCATTGAGGCAAAGAAAAACAGGAGTGTCTCGTTACGGATGAGATGCCCGTAGTAGAGCGAGGTGCCGCAAACGGCGAATGCATAGCCGCATGCATAGACGATCCATGCGGCGCGCTTTCCGAGTAATAATCTGGCGCAAAGGATTGTGAAAAGGATGGCGACCCATTCGAGGAAATGCTGGGTGAAAACGACGCCATTGAAACTGCCCCAGAGTCGGGCGCAGTAAGCCAGGAGCATCGTGTAAACTGGGCCCCGGCTACCGCTGAACATCCATTCCCCAGTGTCGAGCCAGTGAAATGTGCCGAGCGCGTAGGAGGCGCCATCCTTTGACCAGAGATAGGTCGGAAGGAGGTGGATGAACAGGAGTCGGATGCTGGCCGCAACGAACGCGATTGAAAGAAACAGGGCGACTTCGGTGCGCGGGGAAAGAGAGGCGAGCCGCTCAAGAAGATTGCTGGCGAATGCGCGCGCCTTATTCCAATTCATAAAGGCGGATCTGGGCTCAGGTCGTCCTCATCCTGTCCATTCTGTCCATCGGGTCCATACAGTCCATAGAGGTCCAAAAGAACGAGGACGAGGACGAGGACGATAATGCCTTCCGGATCCCGCTTAATGAACCGAGTGGCCGTTGGCGTGGTGGCCGTTGGTCCCATTCGCGCCATTGGATGGAATGCCGTTGGCGGTTTTATAATACTTGGTCACGAACATCGGCGGGAGGTTCTGGAGGCAATACTCGCTTTCCACCCTCGGGAAATGACGGCAATGACCAAGCAGTTCATTGGTTACCTGGTAAATAATGAAGGCCGCGTGATATTCCGCCTTGAGCGCGTCAAAGGTATGTTGAAGAAGCTCCCGCTTCTTGTTGATCTCCAAAATGCTGAATGGAATCCCTGACACGATGTAGTCGCAATGCGGCAACCCGCGTTTGAGTAAAGCTTGTGACAAATCGCACGCATCGCAATTGAGGACATGGACCCGGGGATCGTTGCGGAATTGGTCTTCGAGGTGCTGGGCGAGTTCTGAGTCGAGTTCGAAGAGGAGCAAATGCGAGTCGGGTCCCATCCGCTTCACAATTTCCCGGGTGTGGCATCCTTCGCCGGGGCCGTATTCGGCGATGATCCGGGGGCCCGAGAAATCGATCTTGCTGGCGACCTTTTGGATCAGCTTTTTGGAGCTGGGGATGATGGAGGCCACCTGCATGGGGCGTTGGAAAAATCTCTTTAAAAACAGTGCGCTCATAGGGGACCTTTGGAAATGACGCGCGACTCTAAACGCCGAAGAACGATTGTCGAGCGTGGTATGGGCCGGTTTCTCACCAGGATCGCGCCGGTTTTTCCAGGAACGCTCTAAAGCCTGTGAATCGCACGCTCTTCGCGTTCTTGGAATAGAGGAATTGCACATCGCACGCCTCGGCATCAGGAGGAATCTCGAACGCGAAGAATTCTTTGCCCGGTTCGGTGTGGAGATACGGCTTGAGAAGATATTCCGCCTTCAAGGTTTCGCCCGCCATGAAGCGGAGTTGAATCGTAACCGCTTCGACTTGGGGAGAGGCGGCTTCCATCTCGATCCGCGCGAATTGCCCGCGCAACGCCCCCGGCACCTCCCATCGCTGTGAAGTGGGCTGGCCTTGCGCCTTTTCCCATTGCGCTGGCAGGCGAGGGAAAAGCGTGCCGAATTCCGAGGCGCCCGCCTCAAGAATCAGCGGCGGCGGATCCTGCGGGGTCCGGCGCCGATAAAAAACCAGGTCCGGCGTGTCGCCCCTCGCCAGCAGTTCGCTGAGAACCCAGTCCCGCTCCGGATGGGTGAAATAACTCCCCATCGGGATTTGTTCTGCGAACGCTTTTTTCTCCAGTTTTTTGCGGGTCGTGAGCCAGACCAGTTTCCGCACATACCAGAATTGCTGGCTGCGGGCCGCCATCGCTTCGAGTTCCGGCGACTGGTTGATGATCCTTTTCTGGTGGTGCCAGGTCAGCGTGCGGGCCGCGTTGGGATGGATCAGGAACGAGAAGAATCGCATCCCGTCGTGGGTGAAAATTTCCGTTTTTGGAGGAAGGCTCGCGATGTAAGCCTTCATCTTGGGAACGAACTCGAGATCCAATGGTTTGCGTGACGTAAAGAACATGAGCGTCAGCAAACTGACGACGCCGATTGCCGCCGGGTGGAGTCGTCCAAGGATTGGCTGGCGCGTTTTTGCCCAGTTGAAAATCCGCTGCACGCCAAGGGCTGCGAGCACCGACATCGGAACCACCAGTCCGCAAAGAAACCGGTCCGCATCGCGAATCAACGGATTCCAGCCGCCTTTGAATCCTTGGGGAGCGCACGCGTATTCCAGGTAGAGGACGATAAACCAGAGGGCGACGACCTTGGTTAATATCGTGCGTGGATCATGTTTCGAGGGGTGATCAGTGGAGGCGCCAAGTTTCCCTCCAGCTGCGGCGTAAATTCCCGCCACGGCAAGGATGCAATAGAAGGGGGCGAGCGGATTCCCATTCCATAGCGAATCGAAGAATCGGAACGGCAAACTCCAGATGGCGAGGGTCTCGATTCCCTTGGCCCCTTTATTTCCGAGGTTGGCGTGGATGTCGTGCAACCAATCGCCGAAAAGTTCGTGATAAACCCATGCCTGGATTCCGTAAAAAATTGCGGCTGCAAATCCAGCGACCAACAACCAATGAAATCGGCGCCGGAAAAAGAGGAGGGTGGCAAGGACCAGGATCGGGACCATGAACACAGCGGTGATCCGGTTCGCCTCCGCGATAAAAACGGCGGCCCCGGTGAGCATGGCAAATAACAAGGCCCCCGAGAGTTTCGCGGCCCGCATTGAATGCCACCAAGCCAGCATAATGCAGGCGCCCCAGACGCCCTCGGAAAGATCTGGCATGGGGCGGTAACAGACGGAATCGAGCAGGGGATGGAATAGGAATAGGATTGCGCAGCTCCATGCCACGCCGGGCGAGCCGGTAATACGGCGGCCGAACGCGAAGCTTAGAATGGCGCCGCCGGCAAGATAGAGAAGCGGTTCGCCGTAATAGGAGCCGACACCGAGATCGAAGAAAGAGTTGAGATTGAAAATGAATTGGAGGAGCCAGCAGATGCCCCAGACAGGCCATCGCAGATCGTGGAAACTTTCGGCCTTAAGCGCCTTGGTCCCGCGTTCGTGGAGGTCGAAAGCAAAACTCCAATACGTGAAATCATCGCCAAATCGCGGGGATTGCAGAAAACAAATCCCCACAACGAACGAGAGCAGGAACAACCCGGCTAGATGCCATTTCCAGCGCCGGGGTGGCTGCGTAAAATGCGGTTCTATTCGGGTCTCCATCACGAATGGGATTTAAGCGGGGCGCGAAGCAACAGGTGACATCCCGCCGGGCCGCCGCTAGATAGCCGGGCTCTTTCATGAATCAGGCAATCGAAATTCCTCCGCCAGTAAAGCAGCCGCTCTCGTCGCGTCTGTTTTGGTTTGGAGTGGGAGGCGTTATCAGCGTGGCCCTCAATGCGATTCCATTCCGGTGGATGAGCGTTGGCCTGCAATGGCCGGAACCGGTTTGCTACGCGATCAGCCTGTTGCTGGTCACGGTGATTTTCGCGATTTGGAATTATTACATTAATTTCCGGACCACCCGTGGATTGGGCGAATGCACCACGCGATACCTGATCTGCATCGGCGTCTGCCTTGGGATCAATTACGGGCTGGTCGTGCCGGCGATGAAAGTATGGGGAGAATTGGCTCAAGGGTGGGGCTGGTTATTGATCATCGCGACGGTCCAGGTGGGCATGGGTGGCGTGAAGTTTTTCATCTATCACTTCTGGGTCTACCCTGCCGTTTCCGACAGCTGATTCGGCGGCCTCCGCGCGGTCACTTAAATATTGTGCGATGGCTGCAATGCACGCTGTCATTGTCCAGAACATGACTGGAAGGGCTGGCATGAGGTAGCGGTTCATCGGACGTCCAACCGTGCTCAGGAGCACCATCGTAAATCCCCAAATCGCCGCATGCCCGAGCCAAAGCAGACGCCTTTCGGAGCGGCTTCTCCACAGGAGCCAAAGGACGCAAAGACTCGTTAGCAACGTTGGGAAAAACTGAAAAAGCCACGCCGTTTTTTCAAGCCGGACAAGGCGGGCAAAGTATCGCGGCTGCTGGGCCTTCTTAAGCGATTCCAATGTCTCGGGCAGTTCAAGCGAGGGATGTTGCAACTCAAGGCCGGCCAGGAGATTGGCGGCATTCTTTAATTCGTTCGGGCTCGGAACGTCGTTGTGCGTCCCAAACTCAATGTGCATCCGGCCAAAGTCGCGCATCGCCTGGCGAAGGAATTTCCATGGTTCGGCCTTGATCGCCTCAAAAGCGAACTGCCTGCAAATCCGGTTTAATTCGACTGGGGTGCGTCCTTGCGCGGCGAGATGCAGTTGGAGGTGCGGGATCGCCGTCCGGTTCACAATGATGTTGTTGTCGAGCTTGTCCCGCTGCCGATACGACTCGATATCGGCCCGGATCACTTCCTTGAGCTCCTGTTCGATCCCGCCATCGAGCACGGTCCATTGGGCGGTCCGGCCATAAAGGAGAATCCCGCTTTGAGGCTGTGGTTTATCGACCCATGTCGCCGTTTGTTTGTGCCAATGGAAGAGGCCAAACGGGAGAATGAAAGCGGCCAGGAACGCAGCCCCATGGATTGCAGCAAGTGCCGGTTTTTTCCGGAATAGATAAATCACTCCAAGGAGCACGATCGCCGGGAACGGAAGGAAAACGCTCTTGGTCAGGAACATCAATCCAGCCATCAATCCGGCCAATGCGAGCCAGTTGGCGGAGCGATACTGAATAGCAAGCGCCCATGCACCCATGGCAAAGGCGGCGAAGCAGAAAAGCAGCGCATCGTTTCGGATGAGATGCCCATAAAATATGCCGGCACCATACATGGCAAAGGCATAGCCGCAGAGGTAGACAATCCACGCCGAACGTTTGCCCAGGATGAGCCGCGTGCAAATGATGGTGAAAAGAACGGCCGCCCATCCAAGCAGATGCTGAGTGTAAACGACCCCGTCAAAGCTCCCCCAAAGCCGGGTCGCGTATCCGAGGAACATGGTGTAAATGGGACCGCGTCGGCCATCGATTTTCCACTCTCCTGTCTCGAGCCAGTGGAATGCTCCGTATGCGTAGGAACTGCCGTCCTTGGACCAGATGTAAGCGGGGAGGCGATGGATGAATAAGAGGCGGGGCCACGCAGCGAGGAGTGCGAGGATGCCAATGGCCAGGAACTCCACCCAGCGTGGGGGGGATTCAAGGCGGCGCATGACAGCGCGCATCGCGGTGAAGATCCGATTCATAGCGGAATAGACTGAGTCACTGGGCGGAACTTGGCGATGAGCCGGGACACATGATCGCAGATGGCGTCCAGTCCAAGTGCGATTACAACAAGCCAGCACCAATCCACCGGATGCATGTAGCGCCGGACAGCGTCCCCAACCGAAAAGATCAGTCCGCAATAAATCACAGCCGGGAGCCATGCAATGCAGGTCTGTTGAAAGCGGCCCGGTATCAAGCAGCTCAAAAATCCGAAGATCAGCAAATAAGCGGGCCAGCGAAGTTGGATCAATGGAGGATTCCCGGGCGACCCCGGTTTGTAGATGACCCAGGTCGCGGCTCTCGAAACGGGTTCAATAAACGGCTCATACCACAAGGTCCGCGCGAGGCTGTTTTCTTTGAGCCGTTGATACCCGGCGTAATCGGTGCCGTAAACCAGCCCCATCTCCTTGGGGCGCGACTCCCAGCGATCATCGAGTGAGTCGGTTTGTTTGTCCCAAAATGCAACGGGTCCAATGTGCGCCCCGGCGGCATCGTCGGAGAACACCAGTAGAATTTTTTGGATCACCATTCGGGCGTAAGTGAACGGGTTGGCGAGGATTGCATCGATGGCAAGTCGCTTGGTGACAGATGCGTATTTCTTTCGGTCATTGCTGAGCTTGGCCCACTCGGGTCCAAGCGGGCTGCTGTTGTTTTGAACTCCAATCGGCTTTTTGAACCGTCCCTGGTTGCTCGCATAATT
>JAYUPM010000403.1:0-8056 GCA_043760145.1 Spartobacteria bacterium | reverse complement strand
TACGAGATCAGCGCGGCTCAAAAACGGCACTTCCTACGACCCCAGTGCGGCCGGTAACATGAAAACGATCCTAATCTCTATCACTGGGAGGATCGTTCATCAAACCGCAGCCGCAAACATGAGCAAGATTGAACTCTACCTGAAGCATATTGAGAACATCTGCGGTGACGAAGGCCGCTTTTTCAAAATCACCGACGAAGGTGAGCAGCCACCCATCAGTGTTGTCTCGTACGCAAATGTTCCCGAGGAAGGCTGCACGACAGCTTTCAGCTTTGGTTTGTCCTCGATTGCTCATTCGGAATGGATCAACAGCCGTCCTGAACTTGTGATTTCGGTGAACTCACTCGACTCTGCTTGGCCGATTGCGATGGGTGAAATCATTCGGAACGGGCGTGATCGGTGCCTTTTCAGCTATGGAACGATCCTCAATTTTGGGCAGCCAATATCTGAGGAATCGGAGATGTGCAGCTTTCTGGTTTATGCCTGTACGGTGCTTGATGAGAGTGATCTCTTGATCCCGTTGCCAGATGGGAATGTGTATTTGTCGCAAATTTACCCGGTATATCGCTCTGAATCGAAGCTCATTATAGATGTCGGTCCGGAGCGCTTTGTTCACCATCTGGGGATCGATCTGTTCGATGTAAATCGACCACCGCACGTGTAGAGGGTTACCAAATGGGCGAACACGTATTCCTGATTTTATCGCAGCGCGAGACCCCTCTGGGGCTCCGACAGTCATTATCGAATCGAAGAACGTCCCATATCAAGCTTACACTCAACAACTCAAAGATGATGTCGCCTTAGTTGGTTTCTGTGTCCTTCCGCTCTCCGTGGTTATGCGGCGCGCACGAAGGGATTGGTCTTGCGCTCGATGCCGATCTTTGTGGCAGGGCCGTGACCGGAGAGGACGGTAATGTCGTCGCCGAGTGGGTAAATTTTCTTTCGGATTCCGTCGAATAAGAGATCGCCGTCGCCGCCCGGAAGATCCCATCGGCCGACGCCCCCCGCGAATAACACATCGCCGCCGAAAAGGAGGCGCGCTTCTTTGGCGAGAAAACAGAGGCTCCCGGGACAATGGCCCGGGACTTCGAGGACCTGGAAATCGATCCCTTGAAAATTGACGGTATCAGTTTCTGAGATGAGGAAATCCGCGGCAACAGGGGCGATTTCCCAGCCGAACCCGAGCCGCTGGAAGAAATGAGGATCGGTGAGCATCTCGACGCTATCGGCATGGTAACCGACCCGGCATTGGTGTTCCTGTTTGATCCGGGCGGCATCGACGACATGATCGATGTGGGCGTGGGTGAGGAGCAGGAGCTCGACCCGGTGCCCATTTTTTTCGAGCCATGAGGCGGCACCCTGTGGGGCATCGATGAGGAGGCGTGCCTCGGGGAGGTAAAAGCAGTTGGTATCGAAAATGCCGCCGGTAAAAGTGTGGAGAACCATACGAGTTTTGGGATTTGAGATTTGAGAGTTGAGATCGGGCGCGACATTTGAAGTCCTAATTGCGCTTTGCACAAACTCTGTCACGGTAAACGCCATTTCCGATGCCCTTATTCCGAACCTCTTTATCATGAAGCCAATTCGATTTCTACTCGGGCCGATTTTTGCGTTAACCCTCAGTTTAACCGGAATGGCGGCCACGGATCCGGATCCTGGCCAGATCCAAACGTCGGTGGGACGGTTGCTTGAGCAGGGGCATTACAGCAGGAAAAAACTCGACGATAAGATATCCCAGCAGCTGCTCAAAAACTACCTTGAGGGGCTGGACTCCAATCATCTTTTCTTCACCCAGAAGGATGTGGATGGGCTTACCGCAAAGTATGCGAAGACCCTTGATGACGATATTTTGATCGGGGATCCCTCGGCGGCGTTCGCGATTTACGATGTTTACAAGCGGCGGGTGGAGGAGCGGGCGGCCAAGGTCAAAGAATTTTTAAAGGAGGAATATACCTTCAAGAGCGACCACGCCATCGAGGTCAATCGTCAGAAAAGCGCATGGGCCAAGGATGCTGCGGATGCCGACCGTATCTGGCGGCTGCGGATCGAGGGGGAATTGCTCCAGGAGACCCTCAACAAGCACAAGATCAATCCGCCAGTCAAAGTCCTGACCAGGCGCTACGATCAGATGCTCCGGTATTTGCACGAGCAGACCAAGGAAGACGTCATCAAGACATTCCTCTCCGTGCTCGCCCAGACATACGATCCGCACAGCGAATACCTGAGCCGATCGGAGATGGAGAATTTTTCGATTAATATGCGGCTCTCCCTGGTCGGGATCGGGGCCGTGCTCCGGTCCGAAGACGGATACGCGGAGATCACGGAAATGGTGACTGGGGGACCGGCATTCAAGGATGGGCGATTGAAGGTGGGGGATCGGGTGGCGGCTGTTGCGCAGGGCGACAAGGATTTCGTCGATACGGTGGACATGAAACTCGACAAGGTGGTCGAGATGATCCGCGGGAAGAAAGAGACCATCGTGC
This sequence comes from Spartobacteria bacterium, assembly GCA_043760145.1. GTDB lineage: Bacteria > Verrucomicrobiota > Verrucomicrobiia > Chthoniobacterales > Chthoniobacteraceae > CAIURC01. The sequence continues at coordinate 5,573 of JAYUPM010000403.1, read as the reverse complement.
GGATCCAGGTGATTCCGGTGAATGCGGCGGACCCATCGATTCGCACGATCATCGAGATCAAACGGGACGAGATTCAATTAAAAGAGCAGGCAGCCAAGGCGGAGATCATTGAGCGGCCGGTGAGTGGTGGAGGGGTCCAGCGGCTGGGATGGATCACACTGCCGTCATTTTACGCGGACATGGAGCACAGCGCTTCGGCAACGGCCAAGAGCACCACCAAGGATGTCCTTGCGCTCCTGAACCGGCTCAAGCAGGAAGGAATTACGGGGCTGGTTGTCGATCTGCGGCGCAACGGCGGCGGCTCCCTGGAAGAGGCTGTGAACCTGACCGGGTTATTTATTAAAAAAGGCCCGGTCGTCCAGTCCAAGGATAGCACCGGCATGAAGCATGTTTCAAAGGACACGAATTCCAGTATTGCTTACGACGGGCCGCTGATCGTCCTAACCAATCGGCTCAGCGCTTCAGCCAGCGAAATTTTCGCCGCCGCCCTCCAGGATTACAACCGGGCGCTGATCGTCGGCGATTCGAGCACGTTCGGCAAAGGAACAGTGCAGACCATGCTGGAGATTGGGCGGATCATGCCATTCCTTGGCGGCACCAATGAAGCGGGCGCATTGAAACTGACGATCCAGAAATTTTATCGTGTGGCGGGTGGTTCGACCCAGCTCAAGGGCGTCGAGCCCGACGTGAAGATTCCTTCTTTGTTTGATCAACCGGAGATCGGTGAAGTGGCGATGAAAGGGCCGTTGCCATACGACACGATGGATCCCGAGCCATTCGACAAGCTTGAGAAATCGCTTTTCAAAAACGAGGTGCGTCAGCGCTCTGCTGGACGGGTCGCGGTGGACCGGGAGTTTCGGTATATCATCGAAGACCTGGACCGGATGAAGCAGCGGGTCGCGGAGAATAATCTCTCATTGAATATCGAGAAACGGCGGGCTGAGATCGCTGAGGAGAAAGCCCGGAAGGATCAGCGAATTGCTGATCGCGCGGGGAACGCTGTGGTGGAGCCGAAGCGTTTTTCTGTAACACTCGATAATGTGTCGAAGCCAGAGCTGCAATTGGCGACCACGGAAAAGAAGAAGGAGACACCCGAAGTCGCCGAGCGGAAAGCCGCTGCGGATGGGGAGGACGGGGAGGAAGAGGCGGAAGCCGGGAGCAAACCCAATGTCGATGCGGTCCGCAACGAGGCCCTTAACATTTTGGCTGACTTTGTGGATCTATCGAGCGGGGCTGTGATCCCGACAACGGCGAGCACGAAGCCGTAATGGTGGCAGCGACGCGCGTGGGAGGGATGGGAGCGGGCAATTGAAAATTGAAAAATGAAAATTGAAAAATGAAAATTTGAGGAACCGAGACATGAGAACAGCCGCTCTCGTCCATCCATTTTTCAATTTTCAATTTTCAATTTTCATTTTTCAATCCCCCCCTCCCCCCATTCCAGCAGCGCCTCAGACAAACACGCTAAACAGATACTGACGTCCCGTCGTTTTTTGGGTGAGGCATCGAGGACGAAGGACGAAGGACGAAGGACGATTGGAACGAAGGATGATTACGATGGGGGCGCACCGAAGGAGGCGCTCAGATGAAGTTCTTCACCCGCCGCAAGCGCGACATTGCGCAGCTTCACGCCGGAAGGGAGAAGGCCCGCAAGAGGGTAACGCTGGCCCTCGATTTTGCTAAAATGCGGTTTAAGCAATGCGTTGGCGGCGTTGCCAATCATCCCGCTGCCGCGACAATTCAACTGGGTAAGCTGGACATTTAACTCGTCATCAACCTCCGCAGTTCCCGTGATCGTGACGGCCGCCGTCATAAGGAACATTTTGGCGGTGATTTCAGCGACGAACGCCACTTTTTTCGGACCCTCGGAAATCAGTTCGAGTCGGGTTTTTTTAATTGAAACGCCATGCGCGGCGGCGGCTGTAACAAGGTGGGAATGGGCGACCGCTTCGAGCTCGGAAAGCTTGGCGCGGAGTGAAACGCTGCCTTCGGAAGCGGACACAAGGGTGAGCGCGTTCGGACCGGTGTCGGTGGTTGCAAACGCGAGGGTCGCGTCATTCGCATGGAGATCGAGGTGCAACGAGGCCGTTTCGTAATAGATCGGAGCCGCCCGCACTTCGAGCTTCCCCACGCGCACCGATTCCGGCGTTAGGTCGATGGTTTTAGGCCTGGCCATCGCCGATTCCCGGGTCATGCGAACTCCGCTCAGGTCGAGATGCAAACGTTCGATGGCAGGAAATACGCCGCCCTCAATCTTCAACGCGTGCGCATTTGCCTTAAAATGCGCCAACCCTTGTGTCAGTGCGGTGGCAAGGGCATCGTGGGAGGTGGGAAGTGTCGGGGAAGCAAGCGGAAGCATGCGGAAAGATAAAGACCAAAGACCAAAGACCAAAGCCGGAATTTTTGAACCGCAGATACCGCGGATTAACGCGGATAAAGAGCAAGACTCGTGGCAGCGACGTCCCGTCGCTTTTTTTCGCGGGAGGGTCTGGTCCGGCAGGTTTTCCCCATCCGCGATTATCCGCGCTATCCGTGGTTAAATCTCTTTGCAGCTCCGGAATTTTGAACCGCAGAAGGTTTGGAACCGCGAATGGACGCGAATGAACGCTAATGGGGGAAGGAGACCGGAGTCCGTCCTGTCTTTTTCTTATTCGCGTTCACAGGCACCTCACAGAGGAGAACTTTTGAACCGCAGATTTCACAGATTGACGCAGATAAAAGAGCAAGACGGGAGGGGCTTGATTCGGCAGGTTCCCCATCCGCGATAATCTGAGTTATCTGTGGTTAAAATCTCTTTGCAGCTCCCGGAAATTTGAACCGCAGATTGCTGGCACAGATTCTCGCAGATGACCGCAGATACCAAGCCCCGGAAGCGGACGCCATCAGGATTCGAGTGTTTTGAACGCCAGCCTTGCCCGATCTTCATCAGAGGAAATCTGCGGTAATCTGCGTAATCTGTGGAAAAATGTGAGGTATCACTTCCCGGGGTCGTCGGCAAAAACTCGCAATCGACCTCCTGTGAAAACCACCCGCAACCCCTTATAGAATCAAGACTCCCGCCCCATTTTTTCCACCCTGTGGGATGCTAGTGATTCGCGTTAATTCGCGTTAATTCGCGTTCATTCGCGGTTTCATTCTCCTCCGGGTTTTAATCAGGGGTTCTCTAACGGGGAAGCACGGATTGACGCGGATAAAGAGCAAGACGGCTTAGCCCGGGGCGGCAAGGCTTTTGAGGAGCGGGGCGCGGCTTGGTGGGAGGCGGTGGTAGACCCGTGCAATCGCGATCGCTGCCGCCACATCGGGATGTTGGATTCCCAATAGGCGCGCTAATTCACGCTCGAAGTGCAGGAGCGCGGTTTGGGAAGCGGGATGTTTGTTGAGAAAGCCGAAAGCGCGCACCATAAGGTCGTAGAGTTCCGGGACTGGATGATCCGGTTCGGTGACGCATTCGATGAGCTCAACGAAATAGGCGCCCAGCATTACGCGTCCATAATCGGCGCGGACGCCCTCATGAGGGTTGATGAGGTTCACATCGCGCAAGATGTGGAGTTCGCTTTTTCGGCTGCGGACAAACTCGATTTCACAATCAAAAAAAAGGTCGAGGAGTCCCGCAAACCTGCTTTTCGGGGCCCGGGCGCCCTTTGCCACGGTCTTGATCAGGCCATGGGCGGCGGTAAACCATGAGATGATCAGGCTGGTTTCGGTCAGCTTGATTTTACGAAGAAGGATCGCGCGAGATTGCTCCACTTCAGGAAAGGATTAACCGGGAATGAAAAAATGTGTGGTGAAAAAAGTTTGCGAGCCATGGAGTGCTCGGCTAGTTCTGCCGTCCCAAAAAATATTATGAGCGAAGAAACCAAGCCTGCCACCCCACAAATCGATACAGCCAGTATGCGCACCAGCTACGCCAACGTATGCCGGATCGCCCAAACCCCAAATGAAGTCATCGTTGACTTCGGCCTGAACCCTAATTTCTTCGGAAACATCCTCGACGAACCGCTCAAGCTCGATAACCGGGTGATCCTTTCCCACGACGCTGCGAAGCGGCTTTGCATCCACCTGACTGCCACGATTCAGAATTTCGAATCCCGCTATGGCACGATCGAACTCGACGTGGCCAAACGTTTGAAAGCGGCTCCGGGCGCGTAATAGGAACCCCTTATAAAAGTTGGACAAGAGTCCAACACTTATCCATTTCTCAACGGCTTGCATTTCCCCCGCAAAACTGAGTTACCGCCCCGATCCCGCCGAAAACGGAGGGAGGCGGCGTGCACTGGGCGCTGTGATAAAAGGATTCCACCCGGGTATCTGGGCCGGGCGGGAGATGCCGTAAAATTTTTTTATTAACTCCCTTGCACATCCCCGTATCTCTCATTATTAGTTGACCTGTCATGAACTCCCCCCGCCTAAATTCTTCTCGATACGGATTCATCGAACCCCTGGAAGCGCGGATCGCGCCGGCAAACCTCATTTTCGTGGGCGGATCCGGGCTGGAAGGGGCGAATCCCCGTTCTCAATATGTCGAGGCGATTTCAGCGGATAATGTTTTTGTGGATACGAACGGGAACGTGGGAGACCAGATCTCCGCTGTGGTGGGGACGACAACCGCAAATTTCTATTACATCAAGCTGGTCAAGGGCGACATCTTGAATTTTGGCGGGACTAATCCGTATATCAGCGCGCCTAATGGCAAACCGTTGACTGGGACCGTGGTCGCGTTTTTTGTCGATCTCAACGGTAATAATGAAGTGGATAAGAACGAGTTGATGGGTCTATCGCTCGGGAAGAATTCGCGGGTCCAGGTGACCGATGTGGTCTACGGGGATGTGGTTTCCAATTACAACGATGCGACTGGCAACCTAGGTGGAGCCAGCGAACCCATTGGTGAGGCCAAGGATTTGTTGACTAACACGATTACTTTTTTTGACGCGAGAGGGGTGCAGGGCAATATCGTTAGTGGCGGCGCGATCAAAGGGATCAACATCACCACCGGCGTCGGGCGGATCCTAGCTGGCAGTGCGGCTAACGGGGTAAGTTACAATTTTAACGGAGTCGCTGTTGATGGCGGCGATACGCTAAGTGTCGTCCCCGCAGCTGGAAAAGCCGGTGTAAAGATTTCCAAGCTCACCCTCGGCTCGGTTGATCTGATCCAAGCTGGCGACGGCGGGGCTGGAGCGGTGGGTGGTTCCATCTCCAATATTAAAATAGTATCTGACCAAGACGGATATGTTGTTCAAGCGGGCAATGGCGGCAACGGGATCGCCGGGCGGATAACTGGGGGGACTGGCGGAAAAATCACCAACATCGTCGCAAACGGTCTTGATCAAAACGAAAGCGATTCCAGTGCAAATAGCATCGTTGAATTTCGCGCGGGGCTAGGCGGGAGCGGCTTCGGGGCTGGTAAAGGCGGCAACGGGGGGGCGATCTCCAAGCTCTATTTTGGGTATGAAACATTGGACGGAAAACTCGATAAATCGCGCGTCTCCATGGACGACGAGGTCCTTGTCAAAGCGGGCGATGGCGGCGTGGGGAATGGCCCGAAGGCAGCGGGTGGCACCGGAGGAAAACTCACG
>JAYUPM010000402.1:0-3129 GCA_043760145.1 Spartobacteria bacterium | reverse complement strand
GCGAACCCTGCCCAACTCTTTTTGCCCGCTGTCACAGGAATCCTTTTGCCGCTCTCCGCTTGCTCTCTGCTCCTCTCGTCGCCAACTGAAAAGCCCTGTCACAGCCACTGCGCCCGGAGAATCCCACTTTATATTTCATAATTCATCCTTCATAATTCATCCTTTTCTTCCCATGCCTAAAGAACCCGATCTGCGCGCCCAAATCCTTGAGCTGCTGAAGCGCCCAAAATATCAGCCCATGGACAAGGTGGAGCTTTCCAAGGCAATCCGTTTCCCGAGCGAGCGCCGCAGTGAATTGAAGGCGGAGCTAAAAGCAATGGAGCGCGAAGGAGTGATCACGGTGGTTCGCAAGGATCGCTATGTGATTCCCGAAACAGCCGATCTGGTGACGGGGGTGATGCAGTTTCATCACGGCGGCAATGCGCATTTGATTAATGAGAACCGGGAGCGTCCCGATGTCTTCGTCTCCCAAGCCAATGCCGGCACGGCCATGCACGGCGATCGTGTCGTTGCGCGAATGATGCACGAAGGCTTGAAGCAACAGGCCGGGAGCGGGCGCATCGAAGCACTCGTAATCCGGATCCTGGAACGGGCCAACGAAACCGTTGTCGGGACGCTTCAGAACACGCGGCAATTCTTTTTCGTGATCCCGGATGATGCCCGCTTTCCGCACGACGTCTATGTCCGGCCCGGCGCCAACAAGTTCGATCGGCCCCCGGAGGTCGGTGACAAAGTGGTCGTCAAACTCGATCCCTGGGAGAACCGCCATGTGAATCCCGAGGGGGAGATTATCGAATTGCTTGGTGCGGCGAGCGACCCCGGGATCGATATGCTTTCGATCATTCGCAAGTATCAGCTCGCGGAACATTTTCCCGATGATGTGATGGCCGAGGCGGAGCGAATTCCCGAGGTGATCGATCCCAAGGAAGCAGCCAGCAGAGAGGATCTACGCGGCAAGATGGTGGTGACAATCGATCCCGATGACGCCAAGGATTTCGATGACGCGATCGACGTCGAGCGCACCGCCACCGGATGGAAGCTCGGGGTGCATATCGCCGACGTCTCCCATTATGTGCGACCCGGTGGCCGGCTCGATCGCGAGGCCAGGTCCCGCGGCAATTCCACTTATCTCGCCGATCGCGTCATCCCGATGCTCCCGGAGCGGCTTAGCAACGGGGTCTGCAGCCTCAAGGCCCATGTCGATCGCCTAACCACCTCCGCCTTTATTGAGTTCGATAAAGCGGGACAGATCAAATCCGCCCGGTTCGCAAAGACCGTGATCCACAGCGCCGCCCGCCTCACTTACCGGCAGGCATTTGCCATTCTTAATGATGAGCCGGTCCCGCCAACCCCCAATTATGAGCGCGGCGGCAAAGTCCATCTCAGCGCGAAACCGATTCCCCTTGAGGTTACTCCCAAACTGCGGGATGCCGTCAAAACCGCATGGCAACTAGCTTCGCTCCTTCGCAAAAATCGGTTTGCTGCCGGTTCGCTCGACCTCGATTTTCCCGAGGTGAAAGTCTGGCTCGATGACCAGGGCAAAGCTGTCCGGCTCGAAAAAGTGGAGAACGATATTTCCCATCAGCTCATTGAGGAATGCATGCTCGCTGCCAACGAAGTCGTTGCGCGGGAACTCAAGAACCGCAATGTCCCGGCCATTTACCGGATCCACGAAAACCCGGACCCGGATCGACTCATTGATTTTCGCCAATTCGCAACGGGGTATGGGATCAAGGCTGGCGATCTAACCCAGCGCCGGGAAGTGCAGAAGCTATTGGAAACAATCAAAGCCCAGCCGGAGGAATACGCGATCAAGCTGGCGTTTCTCAAGAGCCTCAAGCGGGCGGTCTATGACATTAACCCGGTGGGGCATTATGGTTTGGCGAAGGTCAATTACACCCATTTCACCAGCCCGATCCGGCGCTATGCCGATCTGGTGGTTCATCGTGTTCTGGCCGGCGTAAATTCGAGTGCCAAAGATTTTGGCGAAACCGCCGCACATATTTCAAAGACCGAGCGCACCTCGGCCGACGCGGAAAAAGATTCGACCATGCTCAAGAAGATGGAGTTCTTCCTCCGGCAACTCGCATCGCGCAAACCGGATGAATTCCGCGCCGTTGTGGTCGATGTGCGCAGCTACGGGTTGGTCGTCGAATTGCCGGATGTGCTGGTGAGCGGGCTCATTCACGTCAGCGCGTTGCCCGAGGATTTTTATGGGTTCGATCCCGTCCGGCTCTCGTTTACCGGACGCCGGACACAAAAGAGTTTCAGATTGGGAGACGTCCTTAAAGTCGTGGTCGCCCGGGTCGATGCATATAAAAGGCAGATCGACTTTAAGATTACCGGGATCGAAAAAACCTCGCCTCCCACCGGCCCAAAAACAGCGGGACGCCCACGGGAACAGGAAAAGAAAGGATCGATGCGTGCGAGGGATGGCAAACGACGAGGTGGCCCCGGCAAAAAGAAGCGTCGTTAAATGCGCTGGGAAATTTTTGCCATTGGCAAGCCGAAGCTCAGTTTTGCGGCGGCGGGGATTGAGGAATATGCCACGCGTCTCAAGCCATTAACACGAGTCGGGTTTCAATGGATCAAGCAGGGGCCAACTGAGAACAACGCGTTATTGGACCGAAGCGATGGGATGTTCCGTGTCGTGCTCGATGAACGGGGCGAATCGGTCCGCAGTTCGGAGCTCGCAAACAAGATCGCCCAATGGGAGCAGCGGAGCATCAAATCGGTGGCGTTGCTCATTGGGGGTGCCGATGGCCACACCGATGCGATCCGAACCAGCGCGGATTGGGTCTGGTCCTTGAGCTCTCTAACCCTTCAGCACGAACTCGCATTGCTCCTCGCAATGGAACAGATTTACCGCGCTTATACGATCAAGGCAGGGCTGCCATACCACCGCGAGTGACTCCCCAAATAAGGAACCTACGTCCCTCCGCTTCATCACTTCGCCTCACCAAGTGTCTTTTCGATTTGCGCATCGGTTGCGGCGCCGAGGGCCAGCGCTTTTTGGTAATGTCGCCGGGCCAGTTCGATCGCTGGCGGGACACGCTGAAGATAAAACACCGCTAGATTGAAATGGGCCTCCGCATACTCCGGGTCCAGCTCAAGGGCTTTGCGCATCTG
>JAYUPM010000401.1:0-3132 GCA_043760145.1 Spartobacteria bacterium | reverse complement strand
GATGACGGCACCGGGTCGTAACCGTGACCGCCCCATGGATGACACCGACACAGCCGCTTGATTCCAAGCCATGCACCGCGCAACGCTCCGTGCCGTTCCGCCGCTTCCAGAAAATAACACGAACAGGTCGGCTCAAACCGGCATCCGGCGCCGGGTCCCCCGATCCACGCAAGCAGCGGCGAGATCAAAAGCTGATACCCGCGGATGAGTATGCGGAGGAAAATCATCGGGATGAGGGGAGTAAAATTGCTGCCCGTTCCGCCATGACGCGCCATTCACTGCGCAGTTCCGCGAAGGAGGCCGCCGCCGCCCTATGACGGGCAATAAGCACCAGCCAGCACGAAGAAATTAATTGCGGACGATCCACCCGGACGATTTCCCGAAACCGACGCCGCACACGATTTCGCACCACCGCGCCACCAACCCTCCGCGAGGTGATGATGCCAATCCGTGTCATTGGCTGCGGCAACGATTTAAGAACGCTCAAGACCATGAATTTTCCGTGGAAGGAAACCCCTTCAACTTTGAGCCTCTTGAATTCACCGGCGTGTTTGAGCCGGGCGGAAGCAGGATAGCCAAGTCGTTGCACCGGGATTCCGGACCCGGCCCGATCTTCGAGGGAGCGGTCCCGATCACCGCCAGTTTCTGAGCCCGCGTTCAGGCCTGAGTGTGACGGGCGTAATGGATTTCGACGCCCTTGGGCAGAAGCCGCTTGCGACCCCGGGCCCGGCGACGATTCAAAATGGCGCGGCCATTTTTTGTCTGCATGCGCGCACGAAAACCAAATTGGCGTTTGCGGGTCCGTTTGGAGGGCTGATAAGTGCGTTTCATAGGCCGTGTGTGCTAAATGCTATTTCGGGAAAAAGAGGCGCAACCTTAGCGGCGTAACGTTGCGTGTCAACATGCGCGTTAACCCGATTTTCAAGCCGTTTTTGCAAACCTCGGTGCCGTTTTGACGTGAACCCTCGTCCTTCGTCCTCGCCCGTCGTCCATCGCCCGTCGTCCATCGCCCGTCGTCCATCGTCCATCGTCCATCGTCCTCGTTCCGGTGCCGTTTTGCGATGATTTGAGTCAACGGGAGAATTTTCAGTCGTGGCGCGCAGCAGCGACACGGGCCTCAGCCAGAAGTTCATCCCAATCATCTGGCGGATGCCCTTGATCAAGCATTCTTCGAAAAATGCGGTATGCGTCCTCCGGACTCTCGTCCGTACGCAAGGTATCGGCGTCGTTCACCCATGCATACACAATCACCCGGCTCTTGGCGTGGTAACGGAAAAACAGACGGTATTGCTGGAAAAATTTGGCCCGGAGCCAATGTTTGTTTGCCTCCCCGAGCGTGTGCCCCTGTCTATATTCGGGACGGGCCGGGTCTTGCGGGATGACCTCAAACGCCAGCTTGAAAATTGCCATCAAGCGCTTCGTAGCATTTTTCTGAATGTAACCGGCTCGATCCCGTGCCTTGAGTTTTTGAACCTGCTCAATGAGCGCCTCCAGTTGGGCGAGGAAGAGCGGGTGCGCAAATAGCGTCCAGCCATTGACCAGCAACGGGAACGAGGGCCTGGCCTTCATTCATCCGCATCAACCAGCGGAGCCTCCAGATCGACCTTCGCAGCGCCCACCAGGGAGCGGATACGCCGCAACAAATCCGCATCCACCCTCCGAATCCGTTCGGGATGCGCCACGAGATCCTCGGCCAGAAACCCGAGGAAGTTCTGGATGACTGGATCTTCGGTTTCCAGAGGATCTGCGCGGGAGAGAACCACCTTGCCATCGGGTCGCACGGCGTAATGGATTTTGTCGCGCTTGGTCAGTTTAAGAGCGCGGCGGACCGACTCCGGGACCGTGGTCTGGTAGCGGTCGGTGAGCGTAGATAGGGCGGAAAGCGTAATGGGCATTGGAACGGGGGTGGAGAGATAGTAATGCACTTGCATTGCCACGTCAAGGATGGGCTTTATCAGTCCACCTCAATTCCCCGCTGCTTCTTTTCTCGGGGCGGGTTAGTCATGCCGCCATGCGCCTTGCCTCCAATTCAAATCTGAACCGCCGTGGTTTATGATGTCGCCATCGTTGGCGCAGGCCCGGCCGGGGCATGTTGCGCCGCCACTTGCGCGGCCGCGGGCTTGCGCACACTCCTCCTGGAACGCGCGGTTTTCCCAAGGGAAAAAGTCTGCGGCGACTGCATCAATCCAGCCTGCTGGCCGGTGCTCGATCGGCTCGGGATTAGCGACCGGCTCCGGGCCCTTCCCCATTCCGTTTTGAAAGAAGTGGAGTTTATCGGCCTCAATAATGTCTCCGTGCGGGTCCCGCTTGCCTCTTCGTCCACTGGCGAGATCGCCATCAAACGGAGTCTCCTGGATCAACTCCTCTTGCAGCACGCAGCCGAACTCGGGGCGGAAGTATTTCAAAATCATGCCGTCAAAAAAATTGCGCCGGGATGGATGATTGAGGCCGGGGATCAATCTTTCCACGCGCGCACCCTTGTTGCAGCAGACGGGCGCAATTCAAGTGTGGCGCGGCTATTGGGATTGCTCCCATCTTCCACCCGCGAACGGATCGGCCTCCAGACCCATCTCGCTGCTCCAAAAGATTTCGGGGATCGTGTGGTGCTCCAGTTTTTAAAGGACGGGTATTGCGGGTTGGCCTCGGTCGGTGAGGAACAACTCAACCTTTGCCTGGTCGCGCGTCCGGCTCAAATTGAAGCCTTGAAGGGATGGGCGGCGGCGCGATTCGGGCTTCCGCCCGAACAATCGTGGCGCACGATCACACCGCTGGCGCGTGCTCCGGCGTTCCCGCTCGGATCCCAACTTCTTCTGGTGGGCGATGCTGCGCGCGTGGTCGAGCCGTTTACCGGGGAAGGGATTTATTACGCGCTCGCCTCGGGTGAACTGGCGGCGCGGCACATTATCTCGGGCGATCTTGCATCATATCCAGAAGCCCATCGCGCCCTTTACCGCGGGCGTCTTTGGATCAATCAACTCGCCAAGTATGCGGTCACTCATCCCAATGCCGCGACCGCGTTGCTGCGAGCCTCCCGGTTTGCCCCCGGATTGATGAGCTATCTCACCCGCAAAGTGGTGCGCTAGGATTGAATCAAACGCTATTAATGAGGTGCAGCCGGGGCGGGTTTGGCGG
>JAYUPM010000400.1:0-3135 GCA_043760145.1 Spartobacteria bacterium | reverse complement strand
CGAATCCTGATGACGTCCGCTTCCGGGGCTTGGTATCTGCGGTCATCTGCGAGAATCTGCGCAATCTGCGGACCCAGTGAGAGACTTCCATCAGGGGTTCAATAATGGATTTTTTGGGAACGCAGGCAGGAAAATTATAGGCAAGAAAATGGTTCCACCCCAAATCTTCCTACCTTTCTTCCGACTTCCTATGGGATGCCTGTGAATTGAAAAATGAAAATTTGGGGAGGCGGAAAACAGGGTGCTTGCGTCCATCCAATTTTCAATTTTCAATTTTCGATTCTCAATTTTCAATCTCCCCGCCCCAAACTCAGCCGCCATTTATGTCCCACGTCATCACCAGCCCCGTTTACGTTTGCGCCGATAACATCGACACCGATCAGATCATCCCCGCCCAGTATCTGACTCTTGTCCCGACCATTGCCGAGGAATACGAGAAGCTCGGCAGCTATGCTTTGATCGGGTTGCCGGATGCGCTTTACCCAGCCCGATTCGTGCAGGAAAGCGAATTGAAAACGCCCTATAAGATCGTGATCGCGGGGCGCAATTTCGGGTGCGGGAGTTCGCGCGAACACGCCCCGATCGCGATGGGGGCGGCGGGAGTGGAAGCGGTGGTGGCCGATTCATTTGCGCGGATCTTTTTCCGCAACTGCGTGGCGACCGGCGAACTCTATCCGTATGACGCAACCGAGCGGCTGTGTGAGGTGTTGAAGACGGGCGACATCGCGACGCTCGACTTCGATCACGACACACTCACCGCCAACGGCAAGACCTATCAGCTCAAGCCGCTGGGCGAAGTCCGCCCCGTGATCGATGCCGGGGGGATCTTCAATTTTGCCCGCCAGAGCGGCATGATCGCAGCCAAAGGGGAATGACGAAACCAGAATAACGAATGACGATTTTACCCGCTGACTTTTTCGGCATCTTCCGCCAAACCGCTGCGCTGCGCGCGCTCAGTTTGCCTTGGTGGGCGGGAAGGCCGACAGCTTGATACGTTCGTAGGCACCGCGCTTTTGGTCTTCGGGATGTGGCTCGATTGCCAGCACCGTGATATCCCCCTTGTCCGGCCCATAAGCCCAGAAGAGCCGTCCCGCTGCCGGCGTGTTGTTTTCCAAATACGATTGGAAAATTTTGAGCCCGTGTTTGCGGCTCAGGTTGGTGATCTCGTGCGAGGCCAGGCTGTTGTGCCTTGGGTCGATGGCGAGATAGCCAAGCGCTTTCAGGAGCTTCCTAAAAAATTTCTCCTCTTCCTTGTTCAAGAGGCCCCGTTGTTTGCGCTTTGAAAAGTCCTCCCACAACGCCTCCATCTCTGGCATCCCCATGCGAATCTTGAAGGCCACGAATCGCCTTAGGCCTCGGCGAAGGCAGACAAATCAATCGGCGCGGAGGCTTTCCCGCGTTTCAGAGATGCGACGGATTGCTCCAGCATTTTGAGTGTGCGCGCTGGAATAGCCTCCGGGGCGACCAGCATGCGTGGTTCCAGGATGTAGTTGCCGTTGGAGAGCGCCTTGACGTGGAAATATTTCGCCTTCGCGCCGCGCAGACTGATCCGATTCTTGGCGTCGGCAGCGACATCATAGTCCTGAACGACTGTAATCTCATTCCTAACCTTCGAGCGTTTGAGTGTTGCGGTTGTCATGGCGGCAATGTGGTGGGAATTCCCACTATCGTCAACCCCCTGTTTGCTTTCTGCGCCTGCGCTTTAGTTCCACTCGACGCCGACACTTTTGCGTTGCTGAAAGCGGTCATTGTAAAAGAGCTGCTTGTTGGCGACGCCGTATTCGTGGACCAGTTTGGTGCACTTGACGTCGAAGCAGCAGTATTCGGCGATCTCGGCAAGGCGCCCTTCGCGCCACCAGCGGATCGCGTCGAGGCCATCGGCGGTTTTGCCGACCTGAAGCGTGGCGGATGCCACTGCGTCGAGCCCCAACCGATGGCCGAGTTTGGCGGTGATATCAACCATGAGATCAAGGGTGCGGCATTGGGCAGCGATATCGAAAAATGAGTAAGCCATGAGCACTTCGTAATCGAAGTCGATCACGTTGAATCCAACCACCAAATCGGCGCGCCGGAGCTGGTCGATGAGCGCATCGACATTTTTTTCCGTGTAAATCCGATACTGCTCGTCCCGGGTGCTGTAAGTGACGCCGATCGACATTTTCATCTCCCGTTTCTTGTCCCAACCGCCCGCGTCGTTGGCGGTGCGCTGCGTTTCCAAATCGAAATAGACGACATCGCGGGACATGCGGCGGTTCTAGAAGATCGCGCGGGGTTTGTGCAAGACGGGAAAGATGACGGGGGGCGGGGTGACGGGGTGGAATGGCAATTAGTTAAGAGGCTTTGTCGGCGTCGCGGGAGCCGAGATTGGAAATTATCCATTGAAAATTAAAAATTGAAAATTGGATGGAAGCCAGCGAGCGTTTCCCGCTGCTCCCCTTCCCCAAATTTTCAATTTTCAATTCACATTTTTCAATCGCTCCCCCCTCGGCAGCACCGCCCCCAAAATGATTCCGCGCCCGCTCATTATTTTTCTCGGGAGTTTTGTGCTCCTGCCCCTGGCCCATGCTGCTGACGATGCGGTGCAATTCAATCGCGATGTGCGGCCCATTCTCGCTGACACCTGTTTCCGATGCCATGGATTTGACAAGAACACGCGGGAAGCCGATCTGCGCCTGGATGTGCGCGAGGCGGCGCTCGCCGAGATCGACGGAGTCCGTCCGATCGTGCCCGGCAACCTGAAGGAGAGCGAAGCATGGATTCGGATCACTTCGCGCGACAAGGATGAGATGATGCCGCCGCCCAAGGAGCATCGGCAACTATCGGATCGGGAGAAGGATATCATCAAGCGCTGGATCGAACAGGGGGCGGAATACCAGGAGCACTGGGCATATATTGCGCCGGTCAAGCCTGCGGTGCCTGAGGTCAAAGAAGCGGGGTTTACGCGCAACCCGATTGATCAGTTCGTCGTGGCGCGGCAGCAGCAGCTCAAGCTCAAGCATGTGGGCGAGGCAGATCGGGCGACGCTCGCGCGCCGATTGCATTTGGATGTGCTCGGCCTCCCGCCGGACCTGAAAACAGTCCAGGCTTTTGTAAACGACGCTTCCCCGGATGCGTTCGAGAAACTCGTCGATAAGG
>JAYUPM010000399.1:0-3145 GCA_043760145.1 Spartobacteria bacterium | reverse complement strand
GGTTTGGGATTGCACCTCTTTCAATATCGGGCGCGATTGATCGGCGCAGAGGTCGAGATCCGGAATTGTGCAGCAGGCGGGTGCCAGGTCATCTGTTCGATGCGAACTGATACTTGAGCTCCATTTCAGCTCCAGCGAGTGCATCTATTTCCAGTTCTAAACTCTTCTCTCTTCAATTGCTGGCCCCGAGCACTTAAAAGCTTCCCCCATGGATAACTCCTGGATCGGACTAAAACCTGCCGCCCGCACGGCGCTCACCCAACGCGATTACTCCGCCGCCTCCCTGGCAGAACGGCTCGGGTCAACCGGCGTGGAATCCCGCGAACTTGTTGCCGCAACCGCCTCGCAATTGGCCACCACATGGATTCCCGGCGTCGAGATTTTCGGCCGCCAGATTTTTCCTCAACGGCATCGCGGGTTCTTTGGCGAGTTCGCCCGCCAGGACGACGGTCCCCTGGCTAAGATCGGGTTCTGGCCAAAGCAATGGGCAACGGCGCGGATGTTCAGCGGGACCGGCAAAGGGTTTCATGTGCACCCGCCCCACATTCCTGAGGGGGAAGATGCGGCCCGCTGGTTTGCGCGACTTTTCATTGAGGAACCAACCACTTACTCGCTGCGTCCCTATGACAAGGAACAATGGGACGTGATGTTCTTTGTCCAAGGCTGCGTGGAGATGTTGCTTGTGGATGAACGCGCCGGCATGGAGCGGCGGATCATGCGGTTCATCATTGAGGGCGACGATCATCGCGGCCCGAACAATGCCGGGGTCGTGATCCCGCCCGGGGTCGCCCACGCCTTGCGGGTGGAAGGCGCGGCTGATGCGATCATGGTTTACGGCACGAGCACGCAATTCGAGCCCGCGTTTGAAGGACGCATCGCCGACTCAATCGAGCGCGCCCCGTTGCCAGAGGAATGGCAGGCGTATCTGAAAGGCAAATGACGAAACCAGAATGACGACCCGGATCCGCGTTTGTAGTTCCGCATTTATGCGGAAAGTTTCCGCTCCGAAGGCGCAACCAGAATGACGAATGACGATCCGGATTCCATTTTCGATCCGCAATCGAAGCTTGGCGTCCGTTCGTTTTACGCTACCTTTTTCCCATGACGCTGACACTTCCAGATGACCCGGCGACGGAATTCCGCGAGGAGGATCTACGAATGGAATTGGCGTGTGCGCTTTACGCCCGGGGCAGAATCACGAAGGTCAGCGCTGCTCAACTCGCCGGTGCCAGTTTGTCTGAGTTCCAGCGCGCGTTGGGCGAGCGCCAAATCGAGTCTTATACGCACGAGATGCTCGATGACGACATCCAAGCGATGCGCGAGCTCTTTGCGCAATGATCGTCGTCGCGGATACCTCGATCCTGATCAACCTGTGTTGTGTGGGGAAGGTGGATTTGCTGCAATCCCTTTTCCACCAAGTCGTGATCCCACTGGCGGTTGCCGATGAGTTTCGCAATCTTGCAGCGAGGGAAAAGCGTTTCGCCGGCCTCGAAATTCCAGATTGGGTGCGCCAGCAAGATCCACACACTATTTCGTTAAGCATTCGCGATATGCCGGGACTTCATGTGGGAGAGCGCGCAGCGCTTGCGCTCGCGCTTGAGGTCTCGGCCGACGCTATTCTTCTCGACGAACGAGAGGCGCACGCCGCGGCCGTTCAGCTCGGATTGCGCACATTCGGCCTTCTGGCGGTTCTCCTTCAGGCCAAAGCCGCAGGTCTGTTGGTCAACGTCGCACCCATTTTGGATGCCCTCAAAGACACGTCGGGGTTCTGGATCTATGCGTTCTATGCGGTTAATCATGGCTTACGTGCCCCAAAAATCTCTGCGCCTCTGCGTCTCTGCGTTAAAATCCCCCTCCGGTTCCGGTGCGCCTCTGCGTTAAAATCCCCTCTCTCCTTCCCCTCTCCCCTCTCTGCGTTACTTAACCGTGAACCATTGGGCTTCCACCCGGCGGTTCTTGTCGCCATCGGTCCCGAGCGGTTCATCCCAGCCGCTTCCCAGCACTTCAAGTCGGGCCGGGTCAATGGCGTGGCGATCGATAAGTATCCGCTTGATCTCGCCGGCCCGGGCCTTGCTAAACTCTGTTGCCTTGAGTGACATATCTCTCACCATCGCGTCGCCCCCTTTACGGCGGAACTCCGGGACAAGGAAGTTATCGACGTGACCCCGCAACAGTATCTTGGAGCCGGGACTGATTTGAATCAGACGCTTGATATCCTCAAGGTTCTTGAGATTACCGGCGTCATTTACATTCAGATCGGACGAGTTGGGCGCGAATAGGAACCGGATATCCTTGCTTAAAAGCGGATCAACCTCGACGGCCGGGGCGCCCGCTGTCCGGATCGGGGCGATGGTAATCTTTTGTTCGGCAAAGCTACCCGCCGTTTCCAAGGCTTTAAGCTCTTTGAGATCAATAAACCGGTCACTGTCCACCGGGTCTTTGATGAACTGTTTGCCATACGCATAGATCGCCGACTGATAAATCCCACCAAAGCTCCCAGCCGCGTCGATGGCTCCGGAAAAGAACGCAAGGTTTTCCGGCAAATTGGAGAAATGGACCTTGGAGAGTTCGAGCTGGGCTTGTTCCCGGTCCCATTTGAAAGCGCTCCCGATCACATCGAGATGCGCGTTGGGATTGTCGCGCACCATCCGGTTCCCTTCCATCAACCCACTAACAAGACCAGCCACCTTGTCCGGGTGTTGCTGCGCGAATCCTTTATTGACGATCAGTATGTCCGCGATAATCAGCAGGTTCCGGTTGGTCGATAAGATATAAGCCTTGCCCTCGCTCCGATCCACCACTTCGGTTGTCTTGGGCGCCCATGTAACACAGCCCGCAAGCTTCCCGCGCTTCATCTCGGCAAGAAACAGGTCTCCGGCCAAAAATGCGTCCTCGCAAAACACAAGGTTCAGTTTCTCCGGATCCGGGTCGGTATTCAGGTCGCCGAGGATATTCACACCGAGTCCCGCTTCCTGCGCAAGGTAACGGATAAAGAACTCCGCCTCGGTAAATTGCGCAGTGGCGAGGATCTTACCTTTCAGATCATTGATCCGTTTAATATCAGTCCGGACCACGATGCCGTCGGCCCCGCGCGAGAACCCGATTTGTGCCGGGACAACCACCTCGAATTGTTTTCCGTAAACGG
>JAYUPM010000398.1:0-8110 GCA_043760145.1 Spartobacteria bacterium | reverse complement strand
GCGGCGATCTCACGTTGGCTCATTCCTTTGAAGTATGAGTAGTGGATAACGTCTCGTTGATTGGTTGGGAGTTGCGCCATCACTTCGGCAAGCTGCGCCCGCATTTCACGATGCGCGATATCCTCTTCCACATGCGCCACGCCTTCCGTTGTAAAGTGGCGGGTCTCCTCAAAGAGGCGTTCTTCGGCCTGGTTCGAGCTCTTGCGTTTGCGCAACCGGTCAATGCCGCGGCGGCGACTCAGGGTGACGATCCAGCCGAGGGGCTGGCCTTTCTGGGCGTTGTAGCGGGTGGCCCGGTTCCAGAGCTCCACAAAGATTTCCTGCAACGTGTCTTCGGATTCGGCTTCGTTGTGGAGAATCCGCATCACGACCGATTTTAAGATCCGGAAATAGCGCTTGTAGAGAATTTCCAGGGCTTGTGGATCTTTTTCCTGAATCCGGGCCATGAGATATTCATCGCTTTGGTTAATGGATAAAACAGAGGTTTCAATTGGGCAAGTTTCGAGGCGTAGCATAGAGAGGTTCGGTTGGGTTGACGGGTAAGTGCCAACGGTGTGCCGACTCTTTAGCAAAGGGGGTGCCTGAGGCCGTCTCTAGAGGGGAACGCCATGTTAACCCCGGGCCGAAGTGTATTAAAAAACGACACTAGTGTCCGCAAGCAAACACCGCGGACACCACGGTATTGCCGCACTCGTCTTCCGACCGATCGGTCAGATCCAACTCGCCTCAACTCGACCTTACTCGCTCGCGGCAGCCGGGGCCTCCACCGGGATCAATCCGCGCCACGATGTCCGCTCAAATTCCGTGGTAAGAATCGCGAAGGCTTTTCCCGTGATCGACGCGGCGAACCCGGCGATGTTCATGACTTCTGCGGCGCTTCCCTCCGTCTGGCCGAGGTAATTGCCGTTCGGCAAATGATATGCGATGCCGTCGTCGCCTGTGATGGTGAGGAGAAAGCCCTGCGAGATCATCGCCGTGGCAAGGGTCTCGTAATCGGAAGGAGCGGCATCGCGAAGTTCGACGCGTGTGATGAATACAGGCATGGGTAAAGGTGGGTTAAATGGAAGCGCTCTTTTACACGCAAGCGTGAACCTGTCCAGCAGCCGGTAAGGAACCGCTGATTTAATCGGACAAGCACTTACGAGGAGGTAAGGGGAACGCATGCGAAGCGGAAAGCGGAGGTCAGAATATCGGTCCGATCAGTCCGATCAGTCCGATCCGTCTGATCTGCCCTCCGCCCTCCGATCTCCGCCCTCCGACCTCCGCTCAGAGGCGCCAGAGGAGCCAGGCCCAGTTAACGAGGATTGCGCCGATGATAAGGATCCGCAGGAGGCGCGCCGTGGGGACAGACACTTTGCGGGGACGCCAGCGCGGCGAGGAAGTGAGAAGGACCGCAGCGGCATACGCGTTGGCGCAAATACCGATGAGGATGGCGCAAAACCCGAGCGGATTGACCAGGAATGCGTGTTGGAGCTGGCCAGCGAGAAGGTAACGCAGGCAGCGTGTAATGCCGCAGGTGGGACAAGCCCAGCCCGTGAGTTGATGAAAGAAACAGATTGGGGTCGGCAAACCCGAGAGCAACCAGAGAGCAGCGAGAAAAGCGGCGGCGATGGAGACAACAAGCCAGATCAACTCATGATCGAGTTCACCTGGGCGTAAGCGCCGCCAACTCATAGTCGGGACAGTTAGCGGATGCCTTGGGCAGTGGCGGCGTAAGCTGCCCCGGCAAAGGCGACGCATATGGCGATGATACCAATACAGCAGACCACTGTGGGAAGCAGGACCGCCAGCACAGCGCGGCCGGTGCTGATTTCATGGGCTTTTGCGATGCCGATGCACATTGCCACCAACGCCCAGATACCGGAAACCATCGCGCCGCATACAGGGATCAATTGCAATGCGCCAGCTGAACCCGACGCGTAATTGTAAACCCGGAAGGTGGTTTCAAAAGGTTGCTTGGCACCTCCGCAAATCATGAGGGAGAGGTGAAGAATCCCGCTATAGATGAAGGCGCCGATGGCGATCAGGACCGGAAGCAGGATGGCGAACGCGACCGTAATGAAGCTGCCCGTGAAAAACGGTGCCAGTCCCGGCGGCAAATTGGCGGCCATTTCGTCTTGGGACGAACCCATCCCGAGATTGAAGACGAGCTGGTAAATCAATCCGACGATTCCTCCGATGCTGCCCACAAGCATGTTATAGAAAAGGGAAGTGCCCAGGCCGCCTTCGCGCTTCATCCGGGCGAAGGTATCAACGGGATTGGTAAGCACCGCCTTGATGGTTTCCCATGCAGCTTTAACGGTTCCCAGTTCGGCGCGCTGTTCCCACGCGGGTCCCGTCCGGTCGAAGGCGAGGGCCGGTGGCAACGGCGCTCCGCTTTGGATCTGATGGAGCACAGTTGGCTTGCAACTGGCACAAACATTCCGTTCCCCGATCTGAATTAATTCAGAAACCGAAACCAGATTTCCACAGGCATCGCATCGGCCGGTCTCTGAACCGTCGGCCGCACCCTGGGCGGTTGGGCGGGCTTCGCGCAATGGGATCCACCCTGGCATTCCCTCACGCCAGACAAGGGTTTGGGGTGTGATGGTTCCCGAGGCGATCAAGCGGTCGAATTCGGATTCGGAAATCGGGCCTTGCCGTTGTCCGCCGCCTGCGTCGTAATACCAGTGCATATTGTGTCTTGTTCTAGGTGAAGGGCTCTTCTAATTAACTCCGCCCAATGGCGCGTGGCGCAGTCAAGACCAACTGCGAAGCGCTGTAAAACCCAATGATGCAGGCATTTTCCACGGCGGCGGACCAATCCATTGCCTGTCCCCAATGTGGCGTCGCGCTGCTGGCGGCGCACATCGAGCCGAGCATTCCATTCCGATGCCCGGGGTGCCGCTCCACTTTGGAGGCGTTCACATTCCCTTCTTTTCGGCGCGCCGCCATTCCCTTTCCCAACCTCAAGGAACGGGTAAGCGATGGTGAGGCCGCATGTTTTTTTCACATGGATCGCAAGGCGGCGGTTTCGTGCGAGCGTTGTGGGCGCTTCATTTGCGAGCTTTGTGAGATGCCCATCGGGGGTCATCTGCTCTGTCCGAAATGTTTGGAGACCAACTTGAGCGGGGAAAAAATACCGGAGCTGGTGACCCGGCGGATTTGCTGGGCGAACCTTGCGCTTTTTCTTGGCAGCGTGCCGCTGGTGGTCGGACTGCCGGTCTGGCCGCTGCTGATCTTCAGCGGAGCGGCCGCGATCTTTTGCGCGATCTACGGCTGGAACAAACCCGGGAGCGTGGTGCGTGGACGGCGGCGCTGGGTTGCTGTGGTGGGCGCGATTTGCGGCCTGGCTCAGATCGTTATTTGGCTCGGGATTGTCGGGCTGATTTCAATCGGTTTTTTGGGGGACGTTTGGAATGGATGAGCCTGCCCGATACCGGAAGATGGCGAAGGGTGGATGGTTCGGCTCGGGCGGGATCTGGCTGGAGGAAGATCATCTGCTGCAAGTCTCCTCCTCGTTTGGAGTGGAGCGATACCGGCGTTTCTATTTGCGCGACATCGAGGCGTTGATCGTGCGCGAAACCAGGCTTCGTTTTGCAGGTAATATTGTCCTGGCAGTGTTGGCGCTCTGCGGCGGCTTAAGCATCGCGGGATTGGCCTGGCTTCGGACGGTTGTGAGCGATCCCCAAGGCGATACCGCGATCCTGGTTTTTATCTGGATCATCGGTGTGGTGAGCGTGCTGATCCTCCTCACCCTCTCCATTAATACGATGTTTGGTCCCACCTGTGCCTGCTTTGTCCGCACCCAGTCTGGAACGGACCGGCTCGCTGTCCCAACGCGCTTGCGTGCCGCCCGCCGGTTTGTGCGCGAAGTGACCCCGCGAATCGAAGCGGCGCAAATCGTGAAATGAATACGCTGCTGCGGGAGCGCTGTCTCTTTCATCCTGGCAGGGAAGCCGTTGCGCGCTGTCCGGAGTGCCGCGGATTTTTCTGCCGGGAATGCGTGACCGAACATGACGAAAAAGTGGTCTGTGCAAATTGCCTGGCGCGCCTTGCCGCCGCGGTTCCTCGGCCGATATCCGGGAGAGGGGTGGCGACGCTCTTTCGCTGGGGCGGCGCCGTTGCGGGGTTGTTGGTCGCGTGGTTCTGCTTTTATACAATTGGCCGCGTCTTGATCGCGATTCCCTCGGATTTCCACGCCAGTAAACTGTGGCATCGCCCATCCACGATGGAGGTGGTCCGTTGAAGCCCCAAACGAAGCGACGCCGACGCTCCGGAGCTCCCGGTCTGCAGTTCATCGAACAAGCGGTGGGCTTGCTTCGCGAGAATCCGGAGGCCCTTCTTTTTTATTGGATCGGCGGAGTCCCGTTCTGGCTTGGGCTCCTTTATTATCTCTCGGACATGAGTCGCAGCGCCTATGCGGCGGCACACATCGCAGAGGCCTCGTTCGGGGTGGCACTTCTTTTTCTCTGGATGAAATGCTGGCAAACACTGGCTGCAGGCCGGTTGCGAGCCACTTTGCTGCTAATGTCCCCGCCCCCGTGGACAGTTGGGCGTTTGCTTCCATTGATTCTCCGCCAGGCAGCACTCCAGCCGCTCGGCCTGGTCTTGCGGCCAATCGCAATCGTGGTGACGCTCCCGTTTGTTTGGGTCTCGAGCTTTTTCCAGAACCTCACGGTCCTGGGTTCTGGGGGTTCCGGGGATCCGACCGATCCGACCGATCAACCTTCTTTGTTTTCCCGCTCCCTGAAGCAGGCCCGGCTCTGGCCCGGCCAGCAACATGCGGTTGTCGCTTTGCTTAACGGATTCGGTTTCCTGATCTGGATCAATGTGATCGCGGCGCTCATTTTTTTGCCGGTGGCGATGAAAATGTTTTTCGGATGGGAAACCGTCTTCACCCGGAGCGCCGATGCATACCTCAATGTGACCGTGTTCATGGCGTCCGTTGCGTTAACCCATCTTTGCCTGGAGCCGATCTGGAAGGCGACTTACGTCCTGCGCTGCTTTTACGGGGAGTCGTTGCGGACCGGAGGTGACCTGGTGATGGAGCTCAAACGTTTGCAGAGCCAGGCGGGCCGCGCGGTTCTTGTCATGCTTTGCATCGGGCTTGGTTGGGGTGCGCTTTGTCCCCATTCCAGCGTTGCCGCGGCGCCAACTGCGACCGAAGCCGACGCGGCCCGGCTCGATGAGCGCATAGGAGACGTGCTTGAGCGCCGGGAATTTGCATGGCGTGCCCCGAGAGTGGAGAGCCCAAAAGCGAGCAAGTCCGGGGGCTGGCTTTCAGATGCGGGGAAGGCGATTGAGCGCTGGCTCACTAAAGCCCGGGATGCGGTCGAAAGGCTTTTCAAACGCTGGTTTTCAGAGGATTCAAACGAAATATCGGAGGCGAGATCGTGGGGGTCCTGGGCGCCTGAACTTCTCTGGGGGCTGCTGGCGCTGGTCGCGATCGCATTGGCGATCGCCTTGATCCGTGGATGGCATCGGCGACCCGCTGTGATCCAGGCCCAGGCCGCAGTGGTCCCTGTGGATCTTTGTTCCGAAGCGTTGAGCGCCGATGCCTTGCCCGAGGATGCATGGCTTCAGCTGGCTCGCGAGCACGCGGCGCGTGGCGACCTGCAACTGGCCCTGCGCGCCGCATGGCTCGCCTGCCTCGCGCATCTCGGCGGCCGCGATCTTTTGCGGATCGCCGCGTTTAAATCCAACCGCGAGTATGAAGGAGAATTGCGGCGCCGGGCTCGGACCCGGGCCGGTTTGTTGAGCGCGTTCGCAGACAACTTGATTTCTTTTGAACGGTGCTGGTATGGCCGGCATGCGGTGAGCCCTGAAGCGTTCGAGATTTTCCATAAAAACCTGGAGCAAATCCGCGGATGTTAAAGTGCTCCAAACGAGCCTCACTGCTCGCCTTTGTTTTAGGGATCGCCCTGTTGATCGGGATCGTGCAACTCCTGGTCCTGCGGCTTGAGCATGGGGATGTTTATGTGCCTTACTCGACGCTGCGCAGCGATCCTTTAGGGGCAAAGGTTCTTTACCAAGCGCTGAGCGAGATGCCGGGCCTGCAGGTGAGCCGCAATTACAGGCCCGTTAACAAGCTCACGGAGGATCGCCCGCAAACGTGGGTCTACGCTGGAACCCCACATGACGCGATCTGGAGGGAGGGAGAGCTTGAGCAGATCGAATGGATGGTCCGGCAGGATGGGATGCGCCTGATAATCACGTTCCTTCCCGCGGATCAGGATGAGCTCAAGAATCTCAAGCCCGGGCCCGATGCGGAAAAGGGCGATGCAACAAAGACACCGCTGGAAAATGAGGCAGCGGAAGGAAAGGAACCCAAAAAGGAGGAAGGGGGTAAGACATCTAATGTCCATGGCCGCATACCTTTTCAGGAAGTCGCTGTGCGCTGGGGATTCTCCTTTGCCGCTTTATCCACCGATCCGTCTGTGGGCGCCACCGCTGTCGATCCAGAGGCGCTGCTTGAAAAAGAAATCACATGGCACAGCGCCATCCATCTCAAGCCGATCGATCCGGCTTGGGTTCCAGCTTACGCGGTCAAAGGAGAGCCCGTGGTGATTGAACGCAAGTTCGGCAAGGGCACAATTGTTCTGGCCGGCGATTCATACTTCCTCGGGAATGAAGCTTTGCGCGCGGAACGCAACGCGAAGCTATTGTCATGGCTGATCGGAAGCGGTCGATCACTGGTGTTCGACGAAGAATCCCACGGGGTTCGCGAACAACCCGGAGTCGCCTCGCTGATAAGGAAATACGGGCTGCAGGGAGCGATGGCCGGGGTGGTCCTCCTCGCGCTCCTGTTTGCGTGGAAGAATTATTTTCCGCTCGTTCCCATTGACGGCCCGGGGCCGATCGAACAGGCCGTTTCCGGGCGGCGCGCCGAGGAGGGCTTGACCAACTTGCTTCATCGGAGCATTGCGCCGCGCGAGCTTGTGGCCGTGTGCGCGCAGGAATGGGAGAAATCATTTCCCCGTGAGCGTGAAACCATGATGGGATTGCCGGGCGACCCGGTTGCCGCGTATGGCGCCCTTGTTGCACGGCGCGCCCGGACAAAACCTTTATTTTCCAAACCACCATGCAAATCGACCTAGACCAAATAAAAGAAGTTCTCAACCGGGCCCGCAGGGAAGTGGGCAAAGTGATCATCGGCCAGGCGGAGGTGATTGATAAATCGCTGATCGCGATTTTGACCGGAAACCACGCGCTCATTGAAGGGGTGCCCGGGGTGGCCAAGACGCTGCTGGTGCGAACGCTGGCGCGCGTCCTCGGAGCCGAGTTCAACCGGATCCAATTCACGCCCGACCTGATGCCCGCGGATATCACCGGGACCAACATCTTCAATTTGCAGCGCCAGGAATTCACGCTGATCCCGGGTCCTGTCTTCACGACATTTTTGCTGGCCGACGAAATCAATCGGGCCCCCGCAAAAACCCAGTCCGCGCTTTTACAGGCGATGCAGGAGCGACAGGTCACCATTGACCGGGAGACCCACACGCTGTCACCGAACTTCACGGTTTTTGCGACCCAGAACCCGGTGGAATATGAGGGAACCTATCCACTGCCGGAAGCGCAGAAGGACCGGTTCATGTTAAAGGTTTCAATGGGCGTTCCGGATCGGGAGGACGAGCTGATATTGGCCCGCCGGATGCTCGGACAAAATGCGCCGGAAACCACGCTCGCGGAAGGGGCCGTGGAGACAGTGCTCGCGGCGGGAGATTTGGTTCGGATGCGGCAGGCCCTTGAGTCGATCACGGTGCGTGAGGATCTTGTGGCGTATGTCGTGGATGTGGTGCGCGCCACTCGGGAAAGCGACACAGTGCTTGTCGGGGCGGGCCCGCGCGCCACCCAGGCATTGTTGCTGGGAAGCCGGGCAGCGGCTGCATTGAATGGAAGGGATTTTGTCACCCCGGATGATGTCAAGGCCATGGCAGAACCGGTGCTCGGTCATCGGCTGGTGCTTCGTCCCGAGTATGAATTGGAGGGAGTAACGATCCTCGAAGTAATTGGCAAAATCCTCGAGCAAGTGACCGTCCCCCGCTGACCCCTCGAGTTCGCTTTTCGCTTTTCGCTTTTCGCTTTCCGCTTTCCGCTTTCCGCTTTCCGCTTTCCGCTTTCCGCTTTC
>JAYUPM010000397.1:0-3150 GCA_043760145.1 Spartobacteria bacterium | reverse complement strand
CATCGAAGGGGCGCGCAAACCGACAAATCCAAAATTTTCATCGCGAAAACATGGGAAAATGCCCTTCTCCAATTCCTGTGTGAAATATGCGGGCTAGGTGTCGAAAGAAAGAACCCGCACACGATCTCGGCGGAAAGCCCTATGGAACCGCTTATTAAAGCCGGAAGAGGAGCCTTATTAACCGCGAATGGACGCGAATGAACGCGAATACTGGACGGAATCAAAATGTGTTTGGCGTCACCGACGCCGCATGAATGCGGAACTCGAACCACGGAAAGCGGCGGGACGCCGCTGCCACGACTTCTCCCCATTCGCGTTCATAATACAGCCCATGGGACGTATGGGATCTATAGGACGTATGTGAACTAGGGACGATCGCACCCCGTCACTTCCCCCGCATTCAAAACCTGAAGCGTCCCGTCTTTGGTGCGAAGCAGCAGGCGCCCTTCGGAATCGAGACCCTCGGCCATCCCTTCGACGACCTCGTCGCCTCCCCCTCCCCCGGCCCGCAGCTCGACCCAGCGGCCCAGCAAACAACTCCGCTCTGTGGCTTCATCCAAAGTAAAGGAGAACCCAGTGGCCAGTCCGTCGAGCCTCGACTCCAGTTCGTGCAGGATGGCGGCCGCCAATTCCGGTCGATCGACCGTCGCCCCAGCTGCGATCCGCAATGAGGTGGCGCGTTCGGCGAGTTCAGGAGCGAAATCGGTGGCGAGGTGATTCACGTTGATTCCGATGCCAAGCACGGCGAAGGGCTTCAGGGCTTGATCCGTGCCTGTCTCGATCAGAATGCCTGCGACTTTTTTTCCGGCGATGAAAAGGTCATTGGGCCATTTGATTTCCACTTTCAAAGGGACAATACGCTCGATGGCTGTGGCGATGGCGACTGCGGCACACGTCGTTAATCTTGGCCAATGGGCGAGTGGAAGATCGGGTCGCAACAGGATCGAGAACCAAAGACCCAGATGCGAAGCGGATTCCCAGCGACGGCCGAACCGGCCTCTGCCACCAGTTTGTGATTCGGCGAATATGACAATCCCGGCCGGGCCCCCGGCGCGTCCGAGCCTGGCAGCGCTTTCGTTGGTGGAATCGGTTTCTTTAAATACAAAGACATCCCGAATGAAAGCTGCCGAATCGAGGCGGGCAACGATATCATCGGCAATCAATCGATCAGGCGATTTAAGGAGGCGATAGCCGAGGCCTGGAGCGTGTTCGATTTCAAAGCCGGCCTCACCGAGAACGCGGATTCGGCTTTCGAGCGCGGAAAGAGTGGTGTCCAAAAGCGCAGCCAGTTCGCTGCCCGGGCGATGCAACTGATCGACCCGCAGAGCCCGTAGGAGGAGGGCATCCAGCGTGCTCACGGCAATAGCTCGAGCGAGAAATCAATGGCCGGAGCCGAGTGCGTGAGCGCGCCAACGGAGATGAAATCGACGCCAGTGGAGGCGATCGCCCCAACGGTTTCAAGGCTCACCCCGCCACTCGCTTCAAATGCGAGCATCCCAGTCCGCAAACGGACCGCCTCGCGCAACTCCCCGGTGCTCATGTTATCGAGGAGGATCGCGTCAACTCCTTCGAGGACAACGAATTCACGGACTTGATCAAGGGTGTCGGCCTCCAACTCGATCCGCACTCCGGGATGCGCCAAACGGAAGGCCCGGATGGCCTTGCTCAATTCCTCCACCCCGCTATTGGCCATGAGGTGATTGTCCTTCACCAGCGCCGTGTCATAGAGACCCATCCGATGGTTGACGCCGCCCCCGGCCACGACCGCCGCCTTCTCCAAAGCTCTTAAGCCCGGCGTCGTTTTGCGGGTATCGAGGATCCGCGCCTTGTGTTTGCCCGCCGCATCCACATAGCGCCGGGTGAGTGTCGCCACGCCGGAAAGATGCTGGAGAAAATTAAGCGCCACGCGTTCCGCCGTTAGAATCGAGCGTATTGGCCCGGTGATTTCCAGGACCGTGGCTCCCTCCGAAACTTGTGTCCCGGAGTCCGCCACGATCGTGGTCACCAGCGCCGGATTCACCCTGCGAAACACTTCGGCAGCTGTCTCAACGCCAGCGACTATCGCCTTCTCCTTGGCAAAAACACGCGCGCTCCGCTGCTCATCCGGGACGAAAAATTCCGACGTCAGGTCGCCCGAACCGATATCCTCGGCGAGGGCGAATCCGATCGGGTCGTGTGGAGGGAGTTTTGGCATTAACCTGGGGCCTAAAGTTCGAGCATGAGCCGGGCCGGATTCTCGATACAATCCTTGATCCGGATCAGGAAGGTAACAGCATCTTTGCCGTCCACAACCCGGTGATCGTAACTGAGCGCCAGATACATCATGGGCCGGATCACCACCTGGCCATCCACGGCGACGGGGCGCTCCTGGATTTTATGCATCCCGAGGATTCCGCTCTGGGGCGGGTTGAGGATCGGCGTGCTAAGGAGCGACCCGTAAATTCCGCCGTTTGAAATGGTAAAGACCCCCCCCTGGAGATCCTCGATCTTGATTTTGCCTTCACGTGCCTTGAGGGCGTATCCGGCCAGGTCGTGCTCGATTTCGGCGAACGATTTGGTGTCCGCATCCCGCACCACAGGGACCATCAGCCCGCGATCGCTCCCCACAGCGATGCCGATATCAAAGAAATGATTCTCGATAAAATCGTCTCCTTCCATCCGTCCGTTGATGGATGGGAGCGCCTTGAGCGCGCTCACCGCAGCTTTGATGAAGAGCGACATGAAGCCGAGCTTGATGCCATGTTTTTTGGTAAACGCCTCCTGCATTTCGCTGCGCAACTTCATTACCTCACTCATGTCGCACTCGTTAAATGTCGTGAGGATTGCCGCCGTGTGCTGGGCCATCACCAGTTGCGCCGCGATCTTGCGGCGCAGGGGCGAAATCTTTTTCCGGGTGATCCGTCCTTCGCGTCCCGCTGTGGGCGGCACGACGGCCACCGCAACCGCCACCGGTTCGGCTACTGCTGTTTTCACCGGCTTCGCAGGCTCCGAGGCGGCGGCTTTCGCGGGCGTTGAGGCTTGGGAAGTTTGGGGAACAGGCGTCGCTTGAACCGTGTGGGAAGGCGCGACGGCGGCGGGAGCTGCAAGCGGCGCGACCGCCTTCGCCTTTCCTTTGGCGGCAGGCGCTGCCCCACCTTCCTCGATCAAAGC
>JAYUPM010000396.1:0-3169 GCA_043760145.1 Spartobacteria bacterium | reverse complement strand
TCCCCTGGCCCGCTCTTTCTCAGCATCGCGTTGACTGGCTCGGTCGAACGATCGCGCTGTGTTCTGCGTTCCGGCGGCAAACCTGGCGATACTCTTTTCGTCACCGGACGGCTCGGCGGCTCGATCAGTGGCAAACATCTCGACTTCATTCCGCGCCTTGCCGAATCACGATGGCTCACCGCAAATTTCCAACTCCGCGCATTGATGGATCTGAGCGACGGGCTCGGAGCCGATCTGCCGCGCCTCGCCCAAGCCAGCGGCTGCGACTTTGAACTGATCCCCGCATCCATCCCGCGGACCCGAGGGGCGACACTGGCTCAGGCTTTCAATGATGGCGAAGACTACGAGTTGCTCTTTGCCGTTCGTCCGCGCGACGCGGACTCGATCGGACACGCCTGGTCCAAGGCATTTCCAAAAACACTTCTCACCCGCATCGGCTCCCTGACAAAACTCAAGACTTCCCGGAATGTATCCACTTCCCATGGCTTCGATCACTTCGCTCCGGCCCGCTGATACCTTCGCGCTAGGACGCGAGATCGCGGCGTCACTTAAAGGAGGCGAGGTCCTGGCTTTGGTTGGAGATCTTGGGGCCGGCAAAACCCAATTCGTCAAAGGATTGGCGGCTGGATTGGGGCACATCGAGGAAGTAACCAGTCCCACGTTTACATTAATCCATGAATATATTGGGGGACGATTGCCGCTCTATCACTTCGACCTTTACCGGCTGGAATCCGCCAACGAAGTCCTCCAAATCGGCCTCGATGATTACCTGAGTCCAAACGCCATTGTTGCGGTCGAATGGGCCGACAAATTCCGTTCCCTATTCCCCCCGGATACCCGCTGGATCGAGTTCCAAATCGGAGTAGGCGAGACCCGAGAGATCGACCTGGGTTAAGGGAACCGCTGATTTTATCGGAACAGAACCTTTGAAAACCAGAATCACAGCCATCCCACAGAGGAGAACTTTTTAACCACAGATGTCACAATTTATCGCGGGGTGACTTTCAGCCCGGCGAGGGCCGCGATTTTCCTTTGCCGGGCATCAAAGGACGCGAACCGCGCGCAGCCGCATTCCAAGGCCACCGCGACGTGCAACAGATCGAGGCTCCGGCAGCCGATGCTTGCGGAGTGCCTGGCAGAGAGCTGCTCCGCCCGGATGAAAACGTCCGCAAGGTCGTAATCGGGCCGGGCCAACCGGCCGGCATCCACATCCGCCATGAAAGCCCGGAGCACCGCCGTTTCCTGGGCCGGAGTAATCTCGCCGCGGAATCGCTTCAAGCGGATTGCGTTCGGGATTTCGATGCCGTGAATGTGTGAGAAGAGGAGCGGATCGCCCGCGGCTTCTATGATTGCAATTGCCTCAGGGGAATTCGTTTCAAAAACGAAACTTTTTACGAGAATGCCGGTATCGATGTAAGTGCTGGCGCTCATCTCTCTCCCCGGTCGTAATCAATGACGTCCTGGATATCCCCTTTCGTGGGGCCCTTGGGAAACATCTTGCGGATCCTGGCCAGGCGGTCCACTGGCGGGGCCTTTTTTCTTTTGCGAGCCGGGGAGAGTGTGGCGAAAAGAAGGCCGCGCTTGGTGATCGTCACGGCTTCGCCGTCATGGATCCACTTTGAAATGGAGGCGAAATTATTGCGCAGATCAGCAACGGTGGCGGTTTTCATCGTGATAGATAATCTATCATGCAATGCCCCCCCTGTCAATCGGACATCAGGGAAGGAGACTTGGTTAATCCCGATGACACACTTGTCCGCGCCGTCGGCACGATCAGGAATGCCGAGGGGGGCGATTGAAAAATGCAAATTGAAAATTGAAAATTTGGGGAAGGGGAGCAGCGGGAAACGCTCGCTGAGGTCCATCCAATTTTCAATTTTCAATTTTCAATGGATAATTTTCAATCTCCGCTCCCTCGACGCCGACAAAGCCCCTTAACTAAGTCATACTCAGGGCGTTGCCATGGGCTGATGACTGGTTGCGCCTTCGGCTCGGAAAACCTGCACGTCATTCGTCATTCTGGCTTCTTTCCCACCCCTCTGCGTCTCTGCGTCTCTGCGTTAAATTCCGCCCCTCGGCGTTATGTCTCTGCGTTAGTAAGGCTTGGCGATGATCCGGCGGGCGGGGTCTGTTGCCCCGGGTGTCTTGTAGATTTGCGCTGGCGTCACTGAGCGAAGCTCGTATCCCCTCAGCACAAACTCCGGATAAATCCCATTGCTGGCCGGTTCATAGACTGGTTCCTCGGAGAAATTGCCGGTTAGTTTATACTCGTAATTGTTGTCGGACCCGAGCTTTCCGGTTTCCCGATCCGGGGCCAATTTTCCCTGCTCATTAAGCATCACGAGCCGGGCGGTGCTCCACGGCTGGCCCGGGCTGCGGATATACCCCCAAAACTTGTAGTCGTTTTTGTAATACCGGCGCCCAATGTAATAATCGCCGGCCGGTTCGGTCTGGATGGATTGAGTCATCGCGACCCGGGCCGTGGAATTACTGTAGGAGCCGGTGGTTTCGCAGCCGGTGAACAGGCCAATGATTGCAAGAATGAGCAGGGGAATGAAGCGGGAGTGCATCTGTTTTTAAAGTCCGAGTTGAGCCAGGGATGGGGTCACCCATTGGTCTGGCGCCCGATCCTCTAGCGAATCCGATGGCTGGATGCCACTAAAGAGATGCCACTCTTCGATTTCTGGTCATTGGAAACCTCGACACAGGGCCAGCCGAATGCGGGGCGATTATGAATTGGCATCGCTGCAGACACGCGCGAGGAGGGCCGGTTGACGCTCCAGTTGAAGGGTCAACGCCTCAATGGCGCGGAGGGTGGAGGGGCTGATGTGATGCTCCATCCCTTCGACATCGTGAAAGATCACGTCGTCCTCAAGGTCGAGCAGCTTCAAAAATCTGGTCAGGAGCACGTGGCGGCGGGTGATGTTCCTGGCAAGGGTTTCACCAGCGCTGGTGAGGATGAGGCCGCGGTATTTTTCGTATTTGAGCAGGCCATCGGCATCGAGGCGCTGGATCATATTGGTAACGCTGGCCTGGGCGATGCCGAGGGCGTGGGCGATATCGACGACGCGGGCGTATCCCTTGGTATTGATGAGGTTAAGGATGCGCTCGAGGTAATCCTCGACGGCCTGGGAATGGGGCCTGGCGGCGGTGGGCGGGGCTTTAGGGG
>JAYUPM010000395.1:0-3176 GCA_043760145.1 Spartobacteria bacterium | reverse complement strand
ATGAAATACAAGCGGATCCGGATAACCC
Organism: Spartobacteria bacterium; assembly: GCA_043760145.1. GTDB lineage: Bacteria > Verrucomicrobiota > Verrucomicrobiia > Chthoniobacterales > Chthoniobacteraceae > CAIURC01. The sequence goes on along the minus strand of JAYUPM010000395.1, from coordinate 3,148 downwards.
GAAATCGACGACGTTCATCAACGAATGGGCGCTGGCATCGCGGCTCTCTTACTTTCTATGGAGCTCGATGCCCGACGCCGCGCTTTTTGCCGAGGCCGAGAAAGGAACACTGCGCAAGAACCTGACGGGGCAGGTCGAGCGGATGCTCAAGGATACGAAGTCGGCAACGCTGGGGCAGATTTTTGCGAACCAATGGCTACAGACGCGCAATCTGAAGCTGGATGCGGTTCAGATTGAGAAGAAAATATATCCCGACTGGGATCACAGGCTGGCGAAGGCGATGGTTCGGGAAACGGAGATGCTCTTTGAGCACATCATGTTCGAAGACCGCAATATTCTGGATCTGCTCGGAGCCGATTACACTTTCGTCAATAGACGGCTCGCCCGCCATTACGGGATCAGCGGCGTGGACGGCGATGCCTTCGTCAAAGTCCAACTCCCCCCAAACCGGCCCGGTGGCATTCTCGGACATGCGTCGTTTCTGACTTTGACGTCGAACCCGACCCGGACTTCCGCTGTGAAACGCGGCAAGTTTGTTCTCGAAAACCTGCTCGGCACACCGCCCCCGCCTCCACCCCCGGATGTCCCTGATCTCAACGATAATCACAACGAGCTCAAAGGCACATTGCGCCAAAAACTTGAACAGCATCGCAAAGATCCCATCTGCGCCGGATGCCATGCGCGCATGGATCCGATCGGATTCGGCCTTGAGAACTTCAACGCGATCGGTGCCTGGCGGGATCGGGATGGAAATGAGCCGGTGGATTCCAGCGGCCAGCTTGTTACCGGCGAAAAATTCTCCGGTGCCGTGGAACTCCGGCAGATCCTTCTAACCACACGGCGCAAAGAATTCCTGCGATGCGCCACCGAGAAGATGCTCACTTACGCGCTGGGCCGCGGGATGGAGTATTACGACCGGCCGGTTGTGGAAAAAATCCGCGCCAATATCGACAAGGACGGGGCAAAGTTTTCGACGCTAATTCTTGAAATTGTCAATAGTATCCCGTTCCAGATGCGACGCGGCGAAGGCGATCATCGCAACTTCCGCCCCGTCGCAAAGACAGAGTAACTTCCCGCGAATCGCCCCCTGCCCATTGCTCCAATGCATATCCCCAAGTCCTCCATCTATCTTCCACGACGCACCTTTCTGCGCGGGCTCGGAGCCTGTATCGGCCTGCCGCTCCTGGAATGCATGCTGCCAAAATCCATCCTGGCGGCGGGAGCCAATGGCCTGGCGGCAGGGGCCGCGCCGAAACGCGCGATCTTTGTCTACATGCCCAATGGGATGGACATGGAGAACTGGACCCCAAAGACACTCGGCGCCAATTACGATCTCCCCTCCATCCTATCCCCGCTCGCGGCTCATCGCGACAAGGTCTCGGTCCTGAGCGGCCTGGCCCATGTCAATGCGCGCCCCCTCGGCGATGGCGCTGGTGATCATGCCCGCGCCAATGCCTGTTTCCTCACCGGGGTGCATCCGCGCAAAACAGCGGGCGCGGACATTCATGTGGGCGCATCGGCAGACCAGGTGGCAGCCCAGCAGATTGGCAAAGCCACACGGCTCTCCTCCCTGGAACTCACTTGCGATGTCTCCAGCAAGCAAGCCGGCAGCTGCGATAGCGGTTACGCCTGCGCCTATCAAAACAGCATTTCGTGGCGCACCGAGAACACCCCAATGCCGCCCCTCGTCGATCCGCGGCTCGTATTCGAGCGCCTATTCGGAATTGAAGATGACCCGGATCTCGCCCGTGGACGCGCGCTCCGCAAAGCCTCCCGCAAGAGCATTCTCGATCTTGTCCGGGGCGATGCGAAAAACCTCCAGAAACAGCTTGGCGCCACGGATCGGCGCAAGATGGATGAGTATCTCACGTCGTTGCGCGAGACGGAAGTGGCGATTGAACATCACGCCAAGTTCAAGATGCCGATACCTCCTTCATCACTAACCAAACCGGATGGTGTCCCGGTTAATCTCAGCGAACATCTCCGCTTGATGTATGACTTGCTCGCGGTCGCGATGCAGACTGACTCGACCCGGATCGCCACGTTCATGGTGCTGCGCGAAGGAAGCAACCAGGCGTATCCATTTATTGATATCACCGAAGGCCACCACGAGCTCTCGCATCATGGCGAAAACGCCGCGAAGAAAGCCAAGATCGCGAAGATCAATCAGTATCACATTGAACACTTCGCCAACTTCCTCGGGAAATTGCGCGGGATGAAGGAAGGCAACGGCACCGTGCTCGATAACTCGATGATCGTCCTCGGAAGCGCCATCGCGGACGGGCATCGTCATCAACACGATGAACTCCCCGTGTTGCTCTGTGGCGGTGGCACCGGCAGCCTCAGCCCGGGGCGCCATGTCCGTTACGCCCGGGAAACACCGATGACCAATCTTTATCTCTCCATGTTCGAGCGGATGGGAGTCAAAGCGGATCGATTCGGAGACAGCACCGGCGTGCTAAAAGACGTGTAACCCGACAATACGAGGAAAGCGCGACCGATATTCCGCAAGGTTTTGGAGTGCGGCTGTCCTCTGCCGCTTTCGGAGGGTCGGCGGGCAGGAGATGCTCCGAATGGCGCGAGCTTAAGCGGGTTTATCGTCCTCGTCCTCGTCCTCGTCCTCGTCCTCGAAAACGACAATGGACGGGGAATCGAGGACGAGGGACGAGGACGAGGACGAGGACGATATTTCCTTAAGTTCGCGCCATTCGTGCCAGACTCTTTGTCGGAGCTGCATTCGAAAGCGGTAGAGGACTACACGCACTACAAAACCTGACGGGGGAAGGCGCGTTATTTATCGCGCGAGCGCCTTGGAGTGCGTGCGGTTCTCCGCCGCTTTCGGATTGGGCTGCGGGAAGGCAAAGACCCTCGTAAAAGACAAAGAGCAGCGATGTTTGGGCGCAATTCGCTAAGGGTCGTCTTTTAAATTTAGAGGGGCGAGGGCGCCCCATCTCCTTGGGCTAGACTCGCCAGTAAAATATACCTCGATAGCGGTAAATTCGTTGACATTGGAACCATCAAGGAGCAATAGAGGGATGAAAGAGTATTGTTATTACCGCCATCGCGGCAAAATGGAGCCCCTTAATCAAATCGTCAAAATGCACCGCCGTATAAGCGGCCTCTCCCAAGCCGAGCTCGCTAAACTCGC
>JAYUPM010000394.1:0-3176 GCA_043760145.1 Spartobacteria bacterium | reverse complement strand
CACTCCTTAAAGTAACAGACCTTCGCACTTATTTTCCTGTCCGCTCCGGCATTTTGCGCCGACACACTGGCGATATCAAGGCGGTGGACGGGGTAAGCTTCACAGTTGAAGAAGGAACCACGGTGGGCCTGGTCGGTGAAAGCGGCAGCGGCAAATCGACGATTGGCAAGACCCTGCTCAAACTTACCCCGGCGACCAGCGGCGATGTGGAATTTGACGGGAAAGCTATTCTCCCGATGAGCGAAGATGAGTTCCGGCCGTTGCGTCGGGAGATGCAAATGATTTTTCAGGACCCATTCGGATCGCTCAACCCGCGGCATCCCATTTCCCAGATTGTCGGTGAAGCGCTGGAAATCCATTTCCCCGAACTGAGCCGGGGCCAGCGCTTGGAACGGGTGGCGCAACTCCTTCGACAGGTGGGACTGGTGCCCGAAATGCTCAACCGTTATCCGCATGAATTCAGCGGCGGTCAGCGGCAGCGGATCGGGATTGCGCGGGCCCTTGCGGTGAAACCGAAGTTCATCGTGTGTGACGAACCGGTTAGTGCCCTCGACGTGAGTGTCCAGGCCCAGATCGTCAATCTGCTCCAGGATCTCCAGGAAGAACTCGGGCTCACTTACCTCTTCATCGCCCATGACCTCGCCGTCGTTGAACATATCAGCGACCATGTCCTGGTCATGCATCATGGAAAAATCGTCGAGTCCGCTTCCGCCCAGGAAATTTACGAAAATCCGCAGCACGAATACACCCGCAAGCTGCTGGCAGCCGTCCCGACCTTCGTCTGATCCCCGTCCGCCGACTTCCGACCGCCGACTTCCGCCCTCCGCCCTCCGCCCTCCGACCTCCGCTTTTCGACCTCCGCTTTCCGCTTTTCCTTCGCCTTCCCTAAATGACGCCACTTCTCCGCAAGCTGCTCGGGATGAATTGGGTGCTGCTCACAACGACAATGGCTCTCGCCATTTTCGGGATCGTGGCCGTTTACAGCGCCACGTATTTTAATACCGACGATTTCTGGCATAAACAGGCCACATGGGTCGCGCTGGGAGCCACCGTTTTTCTGGTTACCAGCCTCCTTGATTATCGCTGGATCAAATGGGCAGCCCTCCCGCTTTATCTGGTAAGCGTCGTCCTTGTTATCCTCACTTACACAAGCCTTGGCGAGGAACACGGCGGGGCCAAATGCTGGCTGCGAATCAAGGGCGTTGGGATGTTCCAACCGTCGCAGCTCTGTGTCATCGGTGGCATCGTCGTCATCGCTCTGTTCCTCAGCCAGTTCCGCAAGCTCCATCCTTTCCTGAAGCTTTGTCTCATTGGCGTGATCGTGGGCGCTCCCATGGCGTTGATCCTCAAACAACCCGATTTCGGCATGACGATGGTCTGGGTCCCCATCATCCTTGCGATGCTATTCCTTGGCGGAATCCCCAAGCGCTATCTCATTGCACTCATTGTCTTCGGAGCCGGGATCGCCCTTCCGCTGACCATGAATTTTGCCCTCAAGGATTATCAGCGAAAACGGATTGTCACTTTTTTCGATCCCGAGATTGACCCCAAGGGATCCGGTTGGGCCATCAACCAATCCATGATCGCAATCGGCTCCGGGGGCTTTACTGGCAAAGGTTTCAAGGCCCCAAACACCCTGGTCGAACAAGGGTTCCTCCCCAAGACCACGGTCCATACCGACTACATCTTTTCCGCCATTGGCGAACAGTGGGGGTTCCTCGGTGGCATGGTGCTCCTCAGCGCATTTGCCCTGCTGCTCTTGAGTTGCCTCTTCACCGCTTATCATGCCGCCGATGAATTCGGGCTCCTGATCACCGTCGGGTTCTCCGCGCAGATTTTTTTCCACGTTTACCAAAATATCGGGATGACCATCGCCCTCATGCCCATCACAGGTCTCCCTTTGCCGCTCATCAGTTACGGGGGCACTTTCATCCTCATGATCATGTTCGCCCTCGGCCTGGTTAACAGCGTCTGGGTCCACCGCAAAATGTTGCCCGGATAAACGCGGAGATCACAGAGAAGAGCGACGCAGAGACGAAGATCAAACGCAGAGAAGAATTTTAACGCAGAGGCGCAGAGACGCAGAGGTTTTTGGAGACTAGATTTCTCGACTATTTTCATTTTTCACTCATTCGGGCTCGATCACACAACGGAATTTTTACGCTAGATGACGGAATCAGAATAATGACACCGCCAACCGTAATGACAAAACCCCTTCCCGCCCTCTGCGTCTCTGCGTCTCTGCGTTAAAATCCCCGTCTCCGGTGGGTTCAGTTCTCCGGATTAAAAATGCGAATTATCAGACACCAAACTTCAGACGGCCTAATCGGCTATGCCCAGCAACTTCCCGACGGGACCGCTTTAAAACTGGAGGGCGACCTTTTCTCCGGCCTGCATCCAACCACCGATATCGTCCCGGTTGGGAAATTGCTGGCGCCCCTGTCACCCACCGCAATCCTCTGCATCGGACTCAATTATCGAAAGCACGCGGCGGAAACCAATGCGCCGATTCCTCAGTATCCCGTGGTTTTCATGAAAGGGCTCAACACGATTCAGAACCCGGGGGGCCCGATCGTTTTGCCGCGCTGGCTCCCAAGCGCGAAGGTCGATTTTGAATGCGAACTGGCAGTCGTCATTGGAAGGCCCTGCAAAAACGTCCATCGCGAACAAGCTCTCGATTATGTTTTGGGTTATACCTGCGCCAATGATGTCAGTGCCCGGGATTGGCAAAAGGAGGGAGGCGGTTCGCAATGGTGCCGTGGAAAATCCTTCGACACATTCTGTCCGCTCGGCCCCTGCCTCGTGACCCGGGACGAGATCCCCGATCCACACGCGCTCCAAATCCGGACCGTGGTAAACGGCGAGATTCTTCAGGATTGCTCAACCGGCGACATGATATTCGACATCCCGACGCTGATCGAATTCCTGAGCGGAAGCACGACGCTATTGCCGGGGACGGTTATCCTGACCGGCACGCCGCACGGGGTCGGGATGGCGCGTAAACCGCCGCGTTATCTCGTTCCCGGCGATAGTGTGACGGTCGAAATTGAGCGTATTGGGTCCCTAAAAAATCCCGTGGATGCCGAAACATTTACGGGTCCCGGCGCGAGTTTCAGTTTGTAACCGGAGCGCTGGGAGGGTAATATTTGGAGCATGGAAACGCTCGCGACATTGGG
>JAYUPM010000393.1:0-8187 GCA_043760145.1 Spartobacteria bacterium | reverse complement strand
CGAGAGGTGTCCGACGAGGCGATTATTGAGCAGGACGCGCAGGGGCGTGTATTGGCGTTTACGGGCCATCAGAAGTCATTTTCTACGGTCCAGCCTTTTGAACGCGGCGCAATTTGAAACTCCAGGTCGAGGGCGGACAGGACTGCCAGCAAAGTCTCAATCCTGGCTGCTGGGTTACCGGTCTCGATCAAGGAAATGGTTTCCTGGCGGAGCCCGGTTTTCTCGGCGAGCTGTTGCTGGCTGAGGGGGCGCTTTTTCCGGGCGCGCCGGAGGAGGGCGCCGATCTGCTTGGGATCGCGGGCGGGATCATTCATCCCGGGATTATGCGCCAAGTCCGATAAAACGTCAATATCGGAGTTAACACATAAAATATAATTATGCGTTATGTCTAATAAATTAAGATTATCGCCTTTGGCGAATCCCCTAAGCTGAAACAGAAGGACGTTGGCGCGGTGGAATGCGCGCTAATCCTGTCGATGGGGAGCCGGATTGAAGGCGGGAGCGGGAGCGGATGGTGGGCATGGTGAAAAAGTTGATTGATGTAAGCCATTTTTACCCTAGAACCGTTTCATAATCAACCACTTACAGAGTTGATCGAAGTGACATTTCTAGGTCAGTTGAAGCGCATGGTTTAGCCCTCCGGTGATTCATTGGGAGGTCTGCAAACGTAAATCCAAATGACGACGAAAAAGGCAGTGCTGACAATGGTGTCGACGATCACAAAGGAAAGCATCCTGGGGCCACTCCACTGCGAAATGGAATCAGAGAGGAATTCAGGCAGAGCGACGGCGATAAAACCAAGGACCGTAAATAGCAGACCAAAGCGTGAGGCAATGAATGGAGAAAGGATGAAATGCCTATGTGCCTTGGCAGCGCGGAGGCAGAACCATGCAAGAGCAAAACCGGCCACTGAGATAGCAATGGAGGCTGATTGGTAACGTCCCACGAAACGCAAGGGGACACTACCAAGAGCCATTAAAACACATGCTGTGAATGCGAGAAGGTTCAGCGATTTATTCATGGGGAGGGAGAAGGCGTAGACCTAAGCTCAGCTGTAAATTTCGGCCGCTGCTATGGTTTCGGGTCATCGTTGGAATCGCTATATTCGCCCCTCCGGAGAGACAAGTCCCAACTTTGCGGCAAAGTTCCTGAGCGGGAATCGAACCCGCATTCAAAATCAATCCTGCGTCAAAGTCGGGTGGAGCCGATGAGTCTCCCAAATCTCGGTAAAGTTTACCTGCCATTTGTTCTCCCAATTCACCTTCTCGGCAACCGCTTTGGTCAGGCCAGTTTTATAAATTACATCAACGCTCTCCTTCCCGAAGGTATCTACCATTTTTGCTTCACAGAAGCACCAGACCTCCCAGAGCCCCGGAACGGTGCGGTGCTCATCGCGCGTTCTTCGCACTACCAATAGAGGGGTGTCGAGACGATAGAAACGCTCTAGGAAGCGACGGTTCGACAGCGCGATACCGTTCTAAAACGTAATTGGAGTTAATCGCTCTTGAAAGCCGGGTTGACCATCACCCACAGACGAAGATCGATCGGGATAATGCCACTCTCGGTTTGAACGAAATTTTCATCACGAGTGTCGCCAATCCACCCTTCGAGAGAACTTTCGGGATCGGTCGACTTCCAAAGAAAATTCTCCATCCTAACGGGGGTTAGCCCTGCGCGTGTCAGAAACTCATTTACGGCGTCCTGCGTTGGGCAACTGCCGAGAACAAATCGTTGGCGAGATACCACCTGACCACTTTCCGTTACGCCAATCGGCACCGGAGCACACCCAAACAATTTCTCCCAGATCATTAAGCGCCATAGATACTCAAGCGGCGTGGATTTAAATTGAGTGATCCTCCCGGCGATAATCTCGTAAAACTCTCCGAAGATTCCCGGCTTGGTAAACTTGATTACGTCGCTATTCGGCTCGTCCAAATACACAAGGTGCTCAGATCCTTCGGCAAGTTTGGGAAGTATCCGCAAGACTTCACCGCCTGAATGGGAACAGGTTTTGGCCCATGCAAAAAGTTCCTTGGCCTCAAACTTAATCGCCTGATCTATCGCCGCGTTCCTGTCGAGCTGTTCTGCGAAAAACTGACCATCTGAGCCATAGCCTGCGATAAGGTAATCTTCCGGGGCAACGCGTTGACAGCACTCGCCACACGGCCACGAACGCCATCGAACTTGCTGACCAGACCCGTCGGGATTGTAGGTTTTGATCTCGGTGCTCCTCCGGTATTCATTTTCGGTGTCATGGTTGGTGGCCTATCCATAATGGAGTGCAAATCCATGCAAGCGCTTGGGTGACCTTAAACCGACCAACCTCTGCCGCAAGGCGAAAAATGGCGGATGGGGGGGGATTCGAACCCCCGGTGCCGATAAAAGCACACACGCTTTCCAGGCGAGCACAATAGACCACTCTGTCACCCATCCAAATTGGCCCGCCCTTTTCAGGGCGGACTGTTAATAGTGGGCAAAATCCGGCGCGCTTCAAGTGCGATATTCGTTGCGCACAAATCCCGCCAATGCCTCGAGCCCATTAACCCCGTGCTCCAGGCCCCGTCGATTATAGAGCCGGCCTTCTTTCCAGATCCATGCCTCGTTTGAATACGGCCCGACTTTTTCCGGGTCGCTCCACTTATGAATCGCCACCAGTCGCGACGTTATCGCCGCCGCGATATGCATCGGCCCGCTATCGACGCTCACCACGTAACTGGCGCCCCGGATCAATCCGATGAGTTCAACCAACGAAGTCCGATTCAGCAGGTCTGTCACGTTCGGCGCGGACTCGATGCTTTCTGCGCTACGGCCCGCCACGACAACCGGCACCGGTGCGATTGCCCGGCAAAATTCGGTGACATCCGACGGGGTCAATGATTTGCCGGCCCCGCGCGAGAACGGGTGGAGCAAGACGTAGCCGGATGGGACGCCGGGAACAATCGTTCCCACTGGAAGCGGCCAGGATAGCGGGCCACTGATGTCTATCCCCAGAAGCGCGACCAGTTTCAGGTATCGATCGACGGCATGCCGCTCATTGGCCACAGAAGCGACGCGGTCATAAAAGAGGGAGGCGCCTTCGCGCGCATCGGAGAGTCCGATAATTTCGCCGGCCTTGGCTTTGCATTTGCGGCCAATAAGCGCGCTTCGAAGGAGTCCCTGAAAATCGACCACCAAATCAGACTGATGCTTGCCGATGGATTGCATCCATGAAAAGAGCCGCGGTATTCCCGCCAAACCACGGAATTCATTTCGTGGGAAATGGATCACCTCATCGACGTCGGGATTTTTTTCAAGAAGCGGTGCCCATTCCGGATTGATGAGCCAGCGGAGGCGGGATTGAGGCCACTGTTTTTTTAAGAGCGCGACAGCGGGAAGAGCATGCACGACATCGCCGAGCGAACTCGGTTTGACGACGAGGATGGAGGCGGGGATGGAGGCGGGGTCAGACACGCTGGCGCCTCAAACGGCGGGAAGAGCCGAGTCTTACTTGCCCAAAGCAAGCCGGTCGGCGAGGCGTTGGGGCAACCCTGCATCGACGATTTTATCCTGCGCCGTATTGATATCGTATTCGATCCGGCGCAGCTCGATCTGCTGTTTATCCGGGGAATAGATGCAGTAAGAAGCGTGCCAATCGCAATCGCGCGGCTGGCCGACACTGCCGGGGTTGATGAAATATTTTTTCCCGGGCTCAAGGATCAAGGTGTCGAGGGCCTGGCTGCGGACAGTGCTGTCACGGATATAGGCCCGTGGGGAATGTGTGTGCCCGTAGAAACAAAGCTGGGTGTGCTGGTAATTAAAACTGGCCGCCGCATCGAGCTGGTTGAAGACGTATCCCCATTTGTGCGGGGTATCGAGGGTGGCATGGACGATGGTGAAATCGCGGACCTGTCGCACCATCTTCAAGTTGCGCAGCCAATCCTTCTGCTCGTCGTTGAGCTGTTTGCGGGTCCAGTTGATGGCTTGCTCAGCCAGCGGATTGAATCCGGCCAGGTCATCGGTCTCGGATGCCTGCTCATCATGGTTGCCTTTGACCACCGGACAATCAAGGGCGCGGACAATCTCCAGGCATTCAATTGGGTTGGCCGCGTATCCGACAATATCGCCCATGCAAATATAGTCGGTTACTCCGTGCGCCTCGGCATCAGCGAGGACGGCGGTTAAGGCTTCAAGATTGGCGTGAATATCTCCGAAAACGGCGAATCGCATGTGGGGGTGACCTGGGGGAAAGTGGGGTGAAGTTACTTGCTGCCTTGGGGAATAGGTATTCTCTGCGCCTGTGGCACGTCCAATTTTTCCTCCAATTCACTTAGCCGACGGATGAGCGTTGGCAAATGTTGATTTTTTCCATCCCGGAACATGGCCGATAAACGATCGTAAGCTTCCCGTTCCCGCCCCGGCACCTGGGAAAGCTCGTAGGCGGCAAATCGCGCGACGTATTGGGCGGCATCGGGAAGGCGGGCCCCTTTGTCGTATGCCTCGAAAGAACGGACGTGGTCCTGGAATTTATCGCGGTAAAGCATCCCGAGCCGATCGTAGAGCAAAGCCCGGTCGGGGTTGTTTTGAATTCCGCGCAGGAGGAAATCCTCACCGACCTTAAAATATTCACGCTGGGCCTTAATCCGCAGCGCCTCCCTGGGCTGGGTATTGTCCTCGAGGGCGGCAATGCTCGCGTTGTAGGCCATGTGCCAGGAGGAGATTTCCCAAAACATCAACGCCCGCGGCTGGAGGGATGTGACCGTTTCAAAAAGCAATTTCATCCGGCCCCACTCGACCCGTTCCCACGCGGAATGGGCCTGGATCCAAAGGACATCGGCCACCACGGACCGGAACCCGCTCAGGGCAGCGAGGAATCCCATTTGGGTCAGTTTTTGGCGCAAATCGAGATCGAGTTTAGCCGTGTTGAAATAGGCGGCGCGATGCTCGTCACTCAACTTTTGTTCAAACCGGACCCTGGCCATTCCGAACAGGAGAATCACCGAAGTGGCGAGGACCCATGTTTTGGTTTGGCGCCGCATCTATAATTCTTTCTGGGAGAAAAAAAGGTAAGCCACAAACGTGTAAATCGCCACGTAACTGAGCCCGAGACCCGTTGTTTTCCAGAACATGGCGAGGGGGATCGCATTACCGACGGCAATGTCATCGACAAGGCTGAAGAGTTGGAAATCGGGAAAGACAAGGACAACGAACCCGAGGAACGCCTTAAGAATTGGCGATACTTCGCTGCCCATTGGGAGTTGGGTGATCCAGTATTCACGGGCAATCGGCTGCACATATCCCACCAGGCAAACCATCATTGAGACGATGATCGTGAAAATTGAGGAGGAGGCGAATGTCGAGATCAGCAGGGTTAAGGCGGCGCAAATGGCGGCCTTGAGATAAATCAGAAATATCCCGGGGATCAGGTTGAAGCTAAAGGTGGACGCCTTGAGGCCGCGAATGGCGGCTTCGAGATCCTCCGGGCGTGTGGTGCGGATCACCTCGGCCATGGCGCTTTGCTCTTGATAATAGAGCACGGCGGCGAATCCCGCGCTCATCAGGAGGATGGCGATCCCGAGCAGAAGCAACACCCCGATCAGTTTGCCCAGGAGATATTCCAGGCGCGGAACGGGCTTTGCCAGGATGGTGTAAAGGGTGCGATCCTCGATGTCCTTGGGGAGCATCATGGCCGTGGAGAGGATGGCCAGGAGCCATGAAAAAATGGACATGGCGCCGAGGGAAACGTCCTTGAGCACCTGGAATTGCTGCTGAAATGTGAACTTCACGGTGAAGGCCGAACTGCCGATCATCAGCAATGCGAAGAAGAGGAGGAAATAAAAGATCTTGAGTCGGACCAGCTCGAGCAGGGTATTGGCGGCCAGCGCCCAGATCCGGGCCAGAGAGAAAATTTGATGCCGGCCGGGGGCTCGGGCCTCGTTGATTACATCGCCATCGGGGGCAGTCATGGCTTCTCCTTTTGGGCGCTGGTGACTTCCAGGAAATAACGTTCCAGGGTGGTTTGCGGCTTCCGTGTTTCGATAATCTTCGCGTTGGATCGCGCGATTGTGGCATGAAGTTCCCCGAGCAATTCCGGGCTCGCGTTTTCAAGAATCAATTCCGTCTGGTTCTCGATGGATATGAGTTCATTGAGCTGCCCTTCCCGGACGAGCGCGCCTTCATGAAGGATCCCGATCCGATCACAAATCTCCTGCACCTGGCCAAGGAGATGGGAGCAAAGAAGCACGGTGATCCCGCGTTTTTTAAAGTTAAGAATCAGATCACGAATCTCGCGGGACCCGGCTGGATCAACCCCGGCTGTCGGCTCATCAAGCACCAGGAGCCGCGGTTCCTGGATAAGCGCCTGGGCCAGCCCAATCCGCTGCAACATTCCTTTTGAGTATCCCCCTATCCGCCGGTCCGCTGCATTCTCCAAACTCACCAATGCCAGCAATTCACGCGTCCGCTCCCGGAGCTTTGCCCCGCGCAACCCGCAAAGTTTTCCATAAAAATTGAGCGTCTCCTGCCCGGTAAGGAATTTGTAAAAATACGGATTTTCGGGAAGGAACCCAACTTCTTCGCGGCTTTCGACACGGGTGCTATCGCGGCCGAAAATTTCGGTGCGTCCGTTGGTTGGGGTCACGAGGCCGAGCACGATTTTCATGGTGGTGCTTTTCCCGGAACCGTTCGGTCCAAGGAGGCCGTAGACCTGGCCGGCTTCGACTTCCAACGATAGATTTTTGACGGCGACAACCAGCTCCCGCTTAAACGGGATCGGGTAAACCTTGGTCAGGTTCTGGATGGAGATTGCTGGGGTCACGGAAGTCGGAGATCGGAGATCGGAGATCGGAGGTCGGAGATCGGAGATCGGAGATCGGAGGTCGGAGGTCGGAGGTCGGAGGTCGGAGGTCGGAGGTCGGAGGTCGGAGGTCGGAGGTCGGAGGTCGGAAGTCGGAAGTCGGAAGTCGGAAGTCGGAGGGCGGAGGGCGGAGGAGAAACCAGAATGACGATTAACGAAATCAGTTTGCAATTTCAAAGCCGCGCTGCCCGGTCAATGGCGGGATCCGGTTGGCTTCAACACTCTTGATGTGGCTCTTGAGTTCGCTCTCGGCAATGGCCTCAAGGAAACCATCGACTTCGTGGCTCTCCCCTGTGGCCTGCAACTCCACCCGGCCATCGGGTCGGTTCTTCACCCAGCCCACGACCTCATACCCCTTGGCTAATGATTTAACCGTGAATCTGAATCCGACGCCTTGGACGCGTCCCTCGTAAAAAACCTGGCGGCCAATCATCCGCCGAGTTTTGAGTGCGGCTGGTTAAAAGACAAGAGGCGATACGGTCGGAAGATGCGGTGGATCACTGGCCAAACCGTGTTGCGAGTTCCGTTGCCCATTCCGCCGTCGATGCATCGATGAGCACCACTTCGCCCGGGCGCGGAGTCAGCCATTGCACCACGCGGCTGGGCTCTTTGGCGTAACGTTTGGCCAATGTGGCTTTGCCGGCTTCGATAAATTGCGCGCCTTCATCCGCATCGGTCCAAACCGATTTCCAAACCAGCGCCTCCCCTTTTTCGTAACTCAAATAACGATCGCCCATCCATCCGTTCGCCGCCTTCTCGGCCGTGCGCGGTTCGAGCCATTCCGTAAAAAGAATCCGTATCCCATATTCGCCAAGCACATTGTCGGCGATGGGCGCCTGGCCGCGTATTTGCAAATCAGCCCACTTGATTTCAGTCGGCAACGTCCTTGAATCGGACACGTATTTTTCCGGATGCAGGATTTCCGCGGTTGACCCGGGGAGCTCGAGGTAGGCCTTGTTGATCGCGGCGTAACCACCGTTCGCATAAAGGGCGGCGCAGAATTCCTGGCCGCGCAAATAGGGAAAGATCAGCATCTCGCGCAGGTAACGAGGTGCCTTGGCGAGCTGCTCCATGTTCTGGGCCATCGTGGAGGCAAACGTATCCTTCAACGTGCTCAGCGAGAGCCTCTTAAGCATATACTCTGTCATCACCAGCGTGGCGTCTCCCTCGCAAAGCGCACTCGCTGCCGCAGCCCGGTCGTCATTGGTCTTGATTTCCAATGGCAGTTTTTTCAGCCCAAAATGCTGATCCTGCAAAGCGTGCGCAAGTTCATGGGCGAGCACGACCCGGTTCTGGGAATTCTCGAGGGTTGCGTCTTCAAACATCACGAGCTTGTGCTGATGCTGGTCGTAGAA
>JAYUPM010000392.1:0-3184 GCA_043760145.1 Spartobacteria bacterium | reverse complement strand
TGATCGATAACGCCCGGCATTATGAAGCCGATGGGGCACGCCTGGAACACCGGCCACCCACTTTCGACCTTGAAATGAGCACCCTCCCTGACGCTCCGATTTCCGAACAACGGATGGCCGACCTGATTCGCCGCGCCCATGAACGGCCCGATTTCGTTGTTATTTATGAGATGCGCAGCCGCGATTCGATCGGGGTCGCCGATTTTGGAACGATGGGTGAGGTTGTGGTTGAGCTCCAGGGACGCCTTAACCAGGCAACGGCGCAGATGTCCCAAGTGCTGACGTCCGCGCCGCCGAAGTAACTGCATGACGTGGCAGCGACGTCCCGGCGCTTTTATTTAGGTCCCGTTGCTTTTATTTACCGGCAAACTGCGCAAATACCCGGTTGGCTTCCTCAAGCGTCTCCTTGCTCCCGACATCAAACCACGTCCCGGGCACTTTCCATGTCTGGACCGGTTCGATCGCGTAAAGCCATTGGATAAAACGCCCGGGCTGGTCCGGGTTGTTTCCGGCGGCGAGATACGTGGAGATCGCGTTCACTGTCTTTGCTGGATAATAGTAAAGGGCTATGCCGATTAGCGTGCTCTTGGGTTCGGCCGGCTTCTCCTCGAAGCTCGTAATCGTTCCCGATTCGCTCACCGCCACCACGCCGTATTTCTTCGCCTGGGCCAGGTCGCCCACATCGTAAATGCCGAGCACCGGTTGATCTTTCTCGCGGCAGAATCGTCCGAAATCGCCGAGGCTCTGTGAGAACAGATTGTCGCCGGCGACAACGATGAGGCCGGAATTTGCGAGGCCGGCGCGGGAGACGACCAGGTTGATATCACCAATGGCGCCGAGCTTGTCCGAGTCGCCAGTCGATCCGTCATTGATGATTTCGAATTGCAGCTCCGGATGGACCGCATGATACGTGTCGGCCCATGCTTGGAAATCGCCCGCGAATTTGCTGTTGGTTACGATGTAAATTTTCTCGATCCCTTCAATCGGCGCGAGGTTGTCGATGACCCATTCCATCATCGGTTTGCCAGCAACATCAAGGAGCGGCTTGGCCTTGGTCAATGTCAGCGGATAAAGGCGCGTTGCGTAACCAGCGGCAAGAATGAGTATGTTCATCGAGTTTGATTACACGGTGCAGCAATGCCGGATGAAAGCGCAATGTTTAGCGTGCTCTTCATCCTTTCCTCATGCCATGCCGACTTGGAAGTCGGCGACACGGCGGGTTTGGAAATCCGCGCGACGTGCCATCCTTATTTTTTCTGGAATTCACGCTTTCATCCCGCCAATGAAACGCTAGTGTTCAATAGAACATGAGCGAACTCACTTCCCGTCAACGCCAGGTCCTCGAGTTTTTGGAGCAAGCCCAAAACCAAAATGGAATGGTGCCGAGCACACGTGAAATTCAGGAGCACTTCGGGTTCGCAAGCCAGACCGCCGCGATGAATCACCTCCGAGCCTTGGAACGCAAAGGCGTGATCCAACGCCAGGCCGGGAAGGCCCGTTCTGTCTCGATCGTCGGCCGTTTCCAACGGGAGCGCATCGTCGATGTTCCCATTTACGGGCAGATCGCCGCAGGCATGGCCGAGGCCTCCGTCGATCAGGATTATTCCGGCGTCATATCTGTCGATGCCGTGACTGCCGGCATCCCGCGCTCGGGCGATTTTTTTGCCCTCGAAGTCCGGGGCGATTCGATGATTGGTGCCCAGATCGCCAGTGGCGACCTGGTGATTCTGGAAATTCGTCCCCCGAAAAAGGGCGATATCGTTGCCGCCCTTATCGATGGCGAGACAACGCTCAAGCGTTTGGTTTCATCCAAGGGGGTATTTTATTTGCAGGCTGAGAATCCGGATTTTCCCGACCTGATCCCGGTCGAGGAACTCGTGATCCAAGGCGTTATGGTGAGTTTAATTCGCAAATACTGAGCATCGCAGCAAAGTCGTTTCCATGATACTCCACCTGGATGCGGATGCTTTTTTCGCTTCCGTGGAGCAAGCGCTGGATCCCACGCTTCGCGGTAAACCGATGGCCGTCGGAGGCGAACGCCGCGGCATTATCGCCAGTGCCAGTTACGAGGCCCGGAAGTTCGGCGTCTATACTCCCATGCCATCGGCGAAAGCGCGGCAACTTTGCCCCGAACTCATTATTGTTCCCGGTGATTTTGCAAGGTATCGCCAATTCTCAGACCGGATGTTTGAACTGGCCCAACAATTCACCCCATGGATCGAACGATCCTCCATCGATGAAGGTTATTTTGATTGCAGCGGTCTTCGGACAATGTCCCCGCGGGCCGTGGCTGAGGCTTTGCAAAGAGAGATTTTTCTGGAACTCGGGATCACGGTTTCGCTCGGGATCGGAGCCAACAAGTTAATCTCCCAGATCGCCTCCAAATTGCGGAAACCGAATGCGATCGTCGAGGTGACGGCCGGGACGGAGCAAGAGATCCTGCGGCCGCTGGGGAGTCACTGGCTTCCTGGGGTGGGGGAGAAACTCGGGAGCCGCCTGGCAGAAGTGGGTCTGAGTTTTATCCATCAGGTCGCCGATGCGCCGCTTGAGTTTTTGGCGCAAGTGGCTGGGAACTATGCGCCCCAGCTCCAGGCCTATGCGCGCGGAATCGATTCGCGTCCCGTGGATCTCGAGCCCAGTGAGGCCAAGTCGTATGGGATGCAGGAAACCTTCGACGACAATGTGATGGATCGCGAAGTGCTCCTGGCGCGGCTTCGGATCATGGCCGATGAGCTTATGCACAAGGTGCGCCGGGACGGTAAAGCGATCCGGACACTCACGATATATTTGCGGCACAGCGACATGAGCGAGGTGAGCCACGGCACCACGATGCCTCAGTCCACTGATTTGGAGACCGACCTTTATCCGTTACTGCCGCGCCTTCTTTCTGAGACATGGACCCGCCGCGCCAGTGCGATCCGATTGGTCGGGTTGCGTTTGAGTAATCCCACCCAGATCGAAGCGCAGACCGAGCTGGCCTTGGAATCGGCGGGCGTGCCGCGGAGCAAACAACAGCAGGTCGCCCAACTCCTCGATGCGATGCGTGCCCGATCTCTTCCCCTTGTGCGTGGTCATTCCGTTGCCGTTGGGGACGGGACAACCGCAAAGCACGCAAAGAACGCATAGAACCGAGGGATCTTTAAGTTCTATGCGCTCTTTGCGGTTAAAATGACGTTCTTAAATG
>JAYUPM010000391.1:0-8191 GCA_043760145.1 Spartobacteria bacterium | reverse complement strand
CCCCTGTTTCCGGATCTGTGTAAATCTGCGAAATGTGTGGCTAAAAAGTTCTCCTCTGTGGGACGGCTGTGAATTTCTAATTCATCCTTTTTTAAGCCGCGCTGAGATCGCCTGCCAGGCAGCGGTGCCGACTTGTTTCCAGAGCTTCTGATCGTCATGGGGCTGCATCGCCTCGAGGGCGGCGACTGCGCGCTGCATTTCGCCCACCGAGATATAACGCTCTTCCGGAATATGATTGAGTGCCTTCATGGCAATGGCACAGAGCGCTTCAGGCATGACCCCACCCGGACAATGCGCGTGCGGCTCCTGTGAAAAGAGCGAGATTGGCTGGACGCTTCCGGTGAGGATTTGCTCAAGGAGTTGATCTTCGTTTTCGGCTACGATGGGGTCTTTGAGGCAGAGCATCCGATAGAGCAGGCCGCCCAATGAGTAGATGTCGGTGCGGGGCGTGATATCGTCTATCACCGCGGAAGCTTGTTCAGGAGCTGTGTAAGCGGTGTTTTGCGGAAGGGAATTTGCCGCGTTGACGTTGAGCGGGGCATCCACAATTTGTCCGCGTGCGTTCAGGTCTCCGGTTTTGGAGAGGCCCCAATTCAGCACAAAAACCTCGCCGAAAGTCCCAACCGTGATCGCTTCCGGGCGCAATCCGCAATGGATCACGCCACGCGAATGCGCATACGCAATGGTGTCGCACACCTTGTGAAAAATGCGCAGTAGCAACGCAAGAGTGGGGGGCGTCGGTCCGTCCGGGTCCGGGGCGCTGATCTTCTCCAGGATCGTGGCAAGCGATTCAGCTTCCACGAAGCGGGTTGTGCAGAACAACTGGCTCTGCTCATTGAGACTCAGTTCGTAAATAGGAAGTATGCCGGGATGCTGAAGTTGGCTGGTGATCTGGGCGTCGCGCACGAAACGCAGGACTTGGGTGGTATTGGCCTGGTTTTCCGGGCGCATGACTTTCAAAGCGACCCCGCGCCCCAGGGAAGTGTCGGTTGCTTCGTAAATAGTGCTGGTGCTCCCTTTCACAAAAACTTCCCCGATGTTATATCTGTTCAGTCGCAGGAACCCGTCCGGCATTGCTTCAAAAACCTCTGCCGGCAAGCCACCCCGCTGGAACTGGATGGTTGCGACACCGATCTCGATTTTACAATCCAGCCCGATCCGAGTGCTTCCCTGGGCCCGCTGGCCATTGATGAGGATGCCATTGGCGCTTTCGAGATCCTCAATAAAAATGGTCTCGTCCTCGTCAATCGTAAGTTGGGCGTGCCTGGCCGAAACCGAGGGATCATCAATGACGATCTCATTCTTGAAGTGCTGACCGATGGTGTATCGGCCCCGTCGGATGAGGCAACAGGCGATGGTATGTCCGTTCTGGTCACGGACAATGGCTTCGAGGTGGCGTCGGGTAGTGGGCTGCATGAGGGGTGGGTGGGAAGTTCAGTCTTCTATCGGTTTTTACCGGAACTGCCGCTGAGGGCGCTGTCTGGATCAACCTGGAGCGGCAGTCGGAAGTTAGGCAGATCCTTGAGGGTAAAGGTGAGGAGAAGGCCGTAATCGTTGACGCCGCGGTTGTCGCGCACGATGAGGCCGAGGGAGGCGACCCAACTCGAAAGGTCGCGATGCAGTTCGTAGCGTTGCGATTCCAGGGTGCTGTCCTCGAATTCGAAGCTTTCCCGAAAGCTGAAGGCCCAGTTGTCATCGAAACGCAGGTAAGCGCCGAAGCTCAGGAGATTACTGTCAGTAATGAGCGGGTTGCCGTTGAGGTAACGGTGCCCGAGGGTGAGCCGGGTATTGGCGTTTACGAAGAAGCTGAGGTTTGAATTTACCTCGGTAAAGCCGGTGTCGAGGATTGGGAGCTGCGAGTCGATAGTCAAACGCACCCAGGGCAATGGGGTAAACCGGAGCCGATTGTAGATATTGGAGAAAGTGCCGGAGTCCGGGGAAACATCGCCGAGGAATTCTGGCCGGTCGATATTGACGTCGAAGTAAGTGTTGAGCTCAAACCAGTTGAAGGTTTGATTGTCGCGCCGGGTCTGGAGCCGGTTGCGGACGCCGAGCCGCACGATGCTCCAGGTATCGATGGAATCGATGGTGTTGAACTGGGGGAAATCAATCGGATGAAGCTGGGTGGAGCGGTTGAGGCGATCAAATTGGATGACGTCCACGGGATCCTGCCCGCTATAAACATAAGACGCATTGGCGTATGGCTGGATCACATGGCGCAACCCGTCCAGGCCCCACGCCCGTGATTGAGCCTGCTCGTAGGCCCGCGTGAGCTTGAAGGAGGCTTCCACTCCCGCATTCACGACCGGACGGAAAAGCGATCCTTCCTTGCGCAACCGACTCGTCGTCGTGGTGTCGATTTGGGACGGTTCGCCTTCCACCTCGGACTCGATTATCCGCGTGGTCGTTACATCTTCAAAATGCCCGCTCTCTGAATAGTAAGTGCCGCGCACGCCCACCCGAGGAACCACCGAGAGCCATCCAAGAAACGTGTTGGGATAGGAGATCTGATGGAACGTATCCGCCCGGAACGTGCTGTAATCCTCATTGGTGGCTGTTCCGGCGAAGTTCCGGCGGTAATAGCCGGCGCTTGATTCGCTGTCGTAGAAAAAGCGGGAGCCGAATAGAGGCTGGCGTTTGATATCCAGGGCGCCTTCGGGCAATCGCTCCGTCATGTCGAAGCTCTCCTCGTTCAGATTTTTGCGGGCAATCAATGTTCCCGTATAGTTCTCGTCCCATTTCGTAACTGAGATTGAGTTGTCCGGATTCGGGTTGCGCCGGAATTCGCCCGGATCGAAGTCCTGGAGGAAACGGCCATCGCTCAGTTTATTGATATCGATGGAGGCATAGATGTCTTCTGTGAGGTATGTCCGGTTTTGCAAGGAAATCCGATAGCGGCTTGGATCGATCGGTTCACGGCTGAGCGAAGTCTTATTCAGGTCGGGGCTGCTGTCTTCGATGTAATAGCTGCGGAAACGGCCCCAATTTGCGCGGTCGCGTTTTGCGGCAGGTGATACTTCCTTGTCGCCATCTTTTACCTGGTCCTTTTCCTTTTCAGGTGGCGAATCCGCATCCTTAAGGCCTTCCTCGGCGCTTCCTTTAGCGCTGCCCCAGCGCGAGTCCAACCCGACCCCGACACCGCGTTCGGAGAGCAGGTCAACGTGGAGTTTGCCCGACGCCTCGCCGATGGGAAACGTGTATTGGCCAAGCAGGAATCCGCCAAACGTGCTGCTGTATCCCGGAGTGATGGTGAACCCTTGTTCGCGATCCAAAGACTGATGGATGTAAGGAAACCAAAAGATCGGGGTGCGCCCGATATAGACCATCGCATTGACGAAGACGACCCGGTCCTTGGGGTATATCCGAATCGTTTTTGCCCGGACATGGTAATCCGGCTTGGAACTGTCGCTTGTGGTGAAAATCCCTTCCTTGACCAGATACGCATTGCTTCCAAGGGTGCTCAGCGAGTCGCCTGCGAACCGGAACGGGGGAAAATCGCCGCGGAAATCAGCAGCCGTGAGCTGTTTGGTTTCGAGGTTGTAAACAGCCCGCTCGCCGGTGAACAGGCGGCCATCCCGATAAATCCGCACATTGCCTTCCACCAAAACGTCGCGGGTCTCGGGGTTATATTGGGCGTGGTCGCAGTAAATTGCGACGTTGCCATACCGGATGATGACGTTTTTGTCCGCCGTCGCGATGCTCCGCGCAAACCCGGTCTGCTCCGCTGTAATTTCAATTGGGACATCCGCAAAATTGCCGAACTGAGCCTGGGCGCTGACGGTGCAAATCAGCAATATGGCGAGACAAGTTATCAGGCGTTTCATTGGAGGCCGCGAAACTAGCGGTGCCTTCTGAAAGTTGCCAAGGGAAAACGTGGAGAGAAAAGGCCAAAGACCGGGAGGAAAAGACCAAAGGCCAACGCGGCGGTGGAGGCCGGCAGACCAGGGGTCGGATCACTTCTTTTCGAGAAGCTTCCAAACGCTGAAGACGTGGCCGAATTGTTAATTCCTCCTTCCTCCAGCCGCAACCCCCATTTATTTACAGCATCCTCATGAATATTTTCGTTACAGGCGGGGCCGGTTATATCGGCAGCATTTGCGTGGAGCAGTTATTAAAGAGCGGCCACGAGGTCACGGTGTTCGACAATCTGGGGGAGGGGCATCGGGAAGCAGTGGATCCCGGGGCGCGCCTTATCATCGGGGACTTGAACGAGCGCACGCAGATCGACCAGGCCATGGGCACCGTCAAACCCGAGGCCGTTATGCATTTCGCCGCGAACGCCCTGGTTTTTGAGTCGATGCAGAACCCCTCAAAATATTTCCGCAACAATGTCGCGGCCGGGATCAATTTGCTCGATGCCATGGTCGGACACGGGGTGCACAAATTGGTTTTCAGTTCCACATGCGCGACATTTGGCCTCCCGGAACGGCTTCCGATTGACGAGTCCCTCCCGCAGTGCCCGATCAACCCGTATGGCGAGTCGAAATTGATCTTCGAAAAAATGCTCCGGTGGTATGACGAAATCCACGGGCTCAAATACGTCGCGCTCCGTTATTTCAACGCGGCCGGAGGCACCGAAAAATATGGAGAGGATCACCGGATCGAGACCCATCTGATTCCAAACGTTTTGAAAGTTGCGTTGGGTCAAAAAGAGAACGTCGAAATTTATGGGACCGATTACGAGACGCCCGATGGGACATGTGTGCGGGATTACATCCATATTCTCGACCTGGCCCAAGCCCACATGCTGGCGCTGACCACCGCCGAGAGCGCCTGTTTTAATTTGGGGACCGGGGGCGGAACCAGCGTCCGTGAAGTGATCGCCGCCTGCGAGCGAGTCACAGGCAAACCGATCGCGGTGGTCGAAAAACCAAGGCGCCTAGGCGATCCGGCCCGATTAATTGCAGGTTCCGCAAAAATCCAAAAAGAACTGGGATGGCACCCGAAATTCCAATCGATCGATGCAATCGTCGAAAGCGCATGGGGATGGCACTGCCGCCACCCGAATGGCTATTAGCTCGGGCAGGCAAGCCCGGGTTCCATTGGGATGGCTGGCTCGGGAATGCCTGCAAGGGTCCGTTCGTCGAGCCATAACGCTTGCCGACAAAAAAGGAAACGAGAGTGTCCGAAGTTTTTCCAACCGGCCGTTTCGGCCAGTAGCCGCATCTCTGCAAACGAGAATGCGCGCTGAGCCGAGACCCTCCCGTCGTGACGGGTCATGGGCGCCGTAAAGATGAACTGCGTAAGGAACCAAACTCCGGCAGTTGTCATTTCGCCCCGCTCGAGATCGGTTACCAGGACAAACCGATGGGAGAGTTGGCGGCAACGTTTTAAAAGAAGGGTGGCGTTCTCTTCGCTAAAGTGGTGCAGGGCCAGGGAGCAACAGACAAGGTCATATGTCCCCCGGTTATCATAGGTAAGAGCATCCCCGCGGATAAACCGGATTTCGGGATAAGCCGCGCTATGTTTTGTCGCAATCTCCAGCGTGGCCGGGTTGGCATCAACGGCGTCCACCTGGAGGGATATCCTGCGGGACCGGGCCCAATCCACCATGATCCTTGGAAGATCGCCGGCCCCAGTGGCAAGATCCAGCACACGGTAAGTGCGGTCCGATTCAAACCATGCTGCAAGAAATCGGCGCAGAATCCGGTGGCTCCCAAAATGCCGGTTGAGGGCAACCAGATTGAGCAAATCCTCCTCCAGTTCGGGGCTGACCGGCTGGGGCCGATCCATCAACTCAGGCTCGTCAGGATTGAAGGAGCGATTCATCTCGTCCAAATTTAAAGCGCATTGCGGATTCGTGCGACAAAATCGTTCAAGGCATTTGAATATTATTTGGCCAGGGTCATGAGTGCCAGCATCCGTCCCGTTTTCCCATGTTCGCGCCGATAGGAATAATAGCGCCGGGGATCGCTGGCTGTGCAAATTCCGCAATCCACGACCTGCGCGATTCCGGCCGCTTTGCATTGTCGGACGATCTCGGCGGCAAAATCCGTTTCGTAATGGGGCGGCCGGATACAGGGGCTGAGCTGGGCAATCATCTCTGAAGGATCAGAGCCCCATACCTCCCTCATCCTCTGAATCGCACGCGTTGTAATCCCCATCTCGGTTCCTTTTTTGCCGCAATGCACAAGAGCAATTGCCCGATGAATCGGATCCACCAGATAAAGCGCGCAGCAGTCGGCGACATAAATCCCGAGGGTAAGTCCGGGAGTCGCGGTCATCAGGCCATCAACACCCGGCACCGGTCCCGGGCGCGCCTCAGCAACAACCGCGACCTCTGGTCCATGGACTTGTTCGGCAAACACCCGCCCGCTTTTTTGCATCCCTAATTTGGTCATCGCTTCATCATGGGTGGATGCAAGCCGGGCGAGCGCTTCTTCCCGGTCCACATTCAGATCAAGCCCCGGAACCCGTCCGATAAATGAGTGACGAAGAAACATCAATTCCTCCAATGCAGGAAACTGCTCGATCTCGACTTGCTCCATCACGGGCGATTGGCGGCCTTGGAGTCAGGTTGTTGTGGTCGGGCTGGCGCCGTTTTCGTTTTTAATGGTTTCCGCTTCCCAACGGATTTTTTAACTCGGACGGCGAGGGGATCATGAAAAGTATCGTCATAAACAGTGTCTGTCGCGGTGGCCCGATCGAACTCGGCCAAGGCGGTGCTGTAATCGGCGCGGGCCTGGAGTTCGGTGATGCGGGCGCGGGTAAGTGCGACCCGGGCGTCGAGGACCTCGAGTTGTGTGCCTGCGCCAGCCGAGAGCCGTTCAGAGGCCAGTCGAAGCGATTCAATGGCCTGCTCGGTTCCTTTGCGCTGGCTCTCGATGGTTTCCGTGGCTTGCTGAAGAAGGCCGTGCGCTTGTTGCACCTCCAATTCCACCTGCAGCACGCTGTCATCATAATTTACTTTCGCGGATTCCAATCGCGCCTTGGTTTGCTTGGTTTTTCCGTATGTGGCCAGCCCGTCAAAAATCTCCCAGCGTCCTGTGACTCCGAAGAACCAGCCGTTGACTGTCTCCCCGAGGTCGTCACTCAGGCGCGAGTTGCGCACTTCGTAACCGGCATTCGCATCGAGGCGCGGCTTGTATCCGGCCATGGCGACTTTGATTTGTTCAGTTTCAATGAGGATGTTCTGGCGTTGGACCTTGAGGAAAGGGCGCCGTTCCTTGGCCAGTTGCAGCGCGCTTGTGAGGCTGAACCGGCGTATTGGGAGGGAGAGCTGGCCGACACAATGAAAGGAGGGCTTGCCATCGGGGCCGGGAGCGATGCCGAGGCTGCGAGCCAGTTCCAACATGGAGATCATGTAACTGTTGCGGGCACGAAACAGTTCAGGGCGGACATTGGAAAGTGCGACCTCAGCCTGGAGGACATTAAACCGGGGAACAGTGCCGGCCTCAAACCGGTTCTGCTGATCCTTGAGTTGATTGGATAAAAGCTGGATCGACTCTTCCTGGACTGTGATGAGTGCCCGGTTGAGAAGGATCAAGGCGAACTGTGTCCGGACCTTTGAGACGACACGGTCCACCACATCGCGCAAACTCCAGTAACTTGAGTCGTCGGTGAACCTGGCGATTTTGAGAGCCGCCCGGATCTGGCCGCCGGCATAGAGGGCTTGCCGGACTTCGATTGCGACCCGCCACGACTTGTCGTTTACGCCGCCGAAATTACCCTGTTGTTGTTCGTTGCCCTGTCCCCCGAAGATTTCGCCAAGCCGTTGGGCATCGATGGCGGCGCCGGTGCCATCTGTGCCGCCAAGAAGCGAACCCAGGTCAGAACTCCTTGATCGTGATTGCCCACCACTGCTGCCGCCTTCAATCAGATTCAGATCTTGATGCGTATAGCTCCCTGTCGCCGTGATGTGAGGCAATGCCCGGGCCCGCACCTCGATCACCTGGCCGCGGGTCCGTTCGATTTCCTGAATGGCCCGGCGGATATCCGGATTCTGGCGGAGGGCAATGGATAACGCCTCCTCCAGGGTGAGGTTGCCACTCCATGTCTTATCGCGGGGAGGAGGAACCGTGGCTTCCGCATGGAGTTGCGGATCAGGAAAAAGGCTGATGACCAGGAGCAGGGCGAGGAGGCGCTTAATCATTTAGTGTGGCAGTAAGTAAATTTTTCGTCGATGCGCAGACTGCTTCGCTACTCATCCTTGTCGAGATGGGTCGCCATAATTTAAGGTTTATTGGACAGG